>NZ_JAAZQW010000067.1:0-6156 GCF_012371415.1 Acinetobacter sp. A3 | reverse complement strand
TTTTTATGCCTGAATTAAAATTAAAAAGAATAAAAATAAAGAACACCAAAAAATAAAACCATCAATGGATGGTTTTAGCTACACCTCATTACACAAGAGAATTAAAGTGCATCTTTTAAGTTTTTTTGATGCTGCTTAACTTGTTTTGCATAACGTTTTCCCTGTTTTTTCATTTTCCGATTACTGTGATAACCCGTTGGTCCAACATTATAATAGGCCAGTGCTTTTAGCCATTTGCCTGACTGATTTTTATAATGATTTAAAATATAAGTGCCGCAATTGATGTTGGTGTGTTCATGATATAAATCACCAGGGCAAGTTTGTTGCCAATAGCGTGGAATGATTTGGGTAAATCCTACCGCACCAGCAGGTGAAGTCGCATACGCACGATAATTAGACTCTTGTCTGATTAAGGCCGCAACAAGTAAAGGGTCTACATCGTGTTTTTCGGAGCTTTGCACGATGATTGGTGCAACTCGATTTGCTGTATCTGGATGCACTGCATAGGCTTTTTGGATACCAGTAGATAATTTAGCTGATCGTTTTGCAATTGAACCACCACCTAAAGGTGAACAAGCCGTAATGGTGAGAGTAAGGAAACTGATACCCAATACTTTAATCGATGAGTAGTTTTTTAAAAAAGTTAGTATCATAAAAATGGTTTCTATAGATGCTGTCTAAAAATATTTGGCTTTAAGTGTATACTTTGATGGTAGTCAGCACACATATTTGAGTCAAGCAGCTGAAAGTACAGAATTGTATTATCAATCCAAATAGCCTTTTAAGAATTTTATTCATTTTCATGAATATATTTTCTGCATTTGATTGAATTAATCTATAGCGATTGATTTGTGATTTAATTTTTATTATATGACAGTTGTATGACAGTTTTTTTATTTTATATAAACTATTGGAAAAGAAGAAATAAACTGCAATTTTAAGCGGAAAGTGCGTACAATATCGGCTTTTTAACACTTTCAAAATTGCGTCTTACACAGGGAGTAAGTGTGTTAGAAGTCATTGTACAATTATGCGGTGGTATTGGTCTTTTCTTGATAGGAATGACCATGATGACAGACAGTCTGAAAGAAATGGCAGGCGAAACGCTGCGTGTCTGGTTGTCTAAATTTACAGGTTCACCCATTAAAGCCGTGCTTTCAGGTATTGGCTTGACGCTGATTGTACAGTCTTCTACAGCAACCACCTTAGCAACGATTGGTTTTGTCAGTGCAGGTATTCTCACTTTTGCCCAAGCAATTGGGGTGATCATTGGTGCAAATATTGGTACAACCAGTACAGGTTGGATGGTTGCATTTTTAGGTGTTAAATTTTCTATCACCAGTTTTGCCTTACCGTTGATTGGTATTGGCGCAATCCTCAAACTTTTTAGTCAGGGACGTGTTGCCTTATTTGGCTTGACCATAGCGGGCTTTAGCTTAATCTTTCTTGGCATTGATATGTTGCAAGTTGCAATGTCAGGATTTGCCGAACGTGTAGATTTATCAGTATTTTCAAGTCGGTCGTTAATCGCCCAATTAAGTTTGGTTTTGGTTGGCATTATCATGACGATTCTATTGCAATCGTCGAGTGCTGCGATTACTGCAACTTTAGCTGCATTGGCAAGTGGAGCGATTGATTTACAACAAGCGCTTGGTTTGGTGATTGGTCAAAATATTGGAACTGTTGCCACAGCAATCATTGCTGCTGTAGGGTCGACTGCGAATGCGAAGCGTACAGCTGCGGTTCATGTGATATTTAACGTAGTTTCAGCTGTTTTTGCATTTATTATTTTAAAGCCGTTATTCCTAGAATTGACTGAAAATCAGCGTCTGATGGCAGACTGGGATAACGTAGTCATTGTTGCAGCCTTTCATACGGCTTTTAGTTTTTGTGGCACTATTATTTTGTTGCCGATGATTCGTCAATTTGAACAACTCATTATGAAACTCATTCCTGATCAGACGCAATCGGTGTTGTGCTATCTCGATCAAGCGAGTTTGTCTGTGCCTGCTTTGGCCATCCATGCTGCATCTAAAGTAATTTATCACAGCTTATATGATGTATTGCTGATGATTAAATTGGCTATTCAAGAAGGTAGACTGCCATCTAAAGTACGCTTACAGCAATTAGATGAAGTGCTGATTCAAGTACAACGTTATTTGGAAGATATGTCGATTTCTGAAAATGAAGTAGATCAACAACGCTTAATGGCAATGCTCAGATTGATGGTGTATTTACGAGTTTTGCGTAGTGATTTGGAAAATATCAGTTTAGCAAAAGAGATTCGGACCCAACCAGCAATTTATCAAGTCGGTTTGGATTTTGTGCATATTATGGATGAGCATTTAAAAGAAATTGATGATTTTGATGTACACAATCACGTTGTCAGTTTGAATACAGAATTAACCAACCTGAAAAATTGGACTGAAGAGCAACGTGCCGATAATCGAGAAAAGGTATTGCAATACACTGCGGTCAATCAATTAAATGCAGCTACTGGATTAGAATTATTAGCAGCACAACGTTGGCTTGACCGTGTGGTTGCGCACGCACAGCGGTTGGCGAATGTTCTGGTAGAAAATTCACGTAAACCTGAATAAAAAAGAGGGCTATTTGTTTGTTATATTGCTAATAAATAGCCTAAGCAAATATGGATTTAAACTTAAGTCAGCGTATAATTTTCTAACTATTTCTTAAAGAATTCTCAAATGACACCAGCGACCAAACTTTTAAAAGCTAAGAAAATCCAGTTTTCTATTCATGAATATGAACATGATGCAAATGCCAAAAGCTTTGGATTGGAAGCTGCGGAAAAATTAGGTTTGGACGTGACTGAAGTCTTTAAGACCTTGTTAGTCAGTGATGATAAAAACTTCTTTGTTGCAATTCTTCCCGTACATCATCAATTAAATCTTAAAAAAGTGGCCGCAGCATTTTCATGTAAAAAATTGCAGATGGCAGACCCGAAGGATGCAGAACGCTTAACAGGTTATTTGGTTGGTGGAATCAGTCCGATTGGGCAGAAGAAAAAACTTAAAACAGTGATTGATCAATCAGCTCAAAAGCTAGACTACATGTATGTAAGTGGCGGTAAACGAGGTTTAGATATTGGTTTGTCTCCAGCAGATTTGGCACAAGTACTAAATGCTAGTTTCGCTGAAATTGTAGATGCTTGAATTGAGTATTCTGAGTATTTTTTACAATAAAATATAGTCCTTGTGAGCAAATAAGATAATGATTCCAAATGAAGTGCTTATTGTGAGGTAATGCCTTTACAAAATTTACAAGAGAAAGGTTGAATAAAAATATTAATAATATATTATAAAAACATATATTGTTTTGAGTTAAAAGAATGCATGATTATCTGCTGGCATTAATTGGTGGTGGGCTGCTGGGACTTGCAGTCGTGGGTTATTTATATGTCCATGGCCGTATTGCAGGTATTAGTGGCTTGCTCGCTCAGGTGTTGAATCCACAGACTTTGTTCAAAACGCCTGCACTGTGGTTTGTGTTAGGTATTTTTGTTGTGCCGTTTTTTTATGGAATTTGGGCAACTCCAGAAATTGAGCTGAATGCAAGCCCTTTAATGATGATCGTTGCGGGTTTATTGGTAGGCTTCGGTACGCGTTTAGGTTCGGGCTGTACCAGTGGTCACGGTATTTGTGGCATGAGCCGTTTGTCTAAACGCTCTATGGCTGCTACAGGTACGTTTATGTTGGCAGGTTTTATTACCGTGTACGTTATTCGCCATATCACAGGAGCATTCTAAATGAAAAACTTCTTGGCCTTCATTTTTGGTGGTATTTTTTCAATTGGACTTATGCTTTCTGGAATGTCGAATCCTGAAAAAGTTTTAAACTTCCTTGATCTTTTTGGGCAATGGGATGCGAGTCTGGCCTTTGTAATGATGGGTGCGATTGCTGTTGCATTTGTTCCATTCCAAAAATTGGTGCGTCAGCCTGAACCGAAAACATTGCTGAATGAACCGATTGAGCTACCAAAACAAACGCAGATCGATTCTAAATTGATCACTGGTAGTTTTATTTTTGGTGTGGGTTGGGGAATTGCAGGTATTTGTCCTGCGCCAAGCTTAACTTTAATTGGATTAGGCTATTATCAAGCGATCTATTTTATTATTGCCATGTTGGTGGGTATTCTAATTCATCGTAAGGTTGCAGGAGTATAAGATGCGAGCAGACATTCAGCATTTTTTTGATGAAAATACCAATACATTCAGTTATGTTGTAAGTGATCCTGCAACGCATCAATGCGCAATTATTGATAGTGTTTTGGATTATGACGCTGCATCAGCAACTACTTCAACAACGCTTGCTGATGAAATTATTGCTTATATTCGTAAAAACCAATTAACGGTTGAATGGATTTTAGAGACGCATGTGCATGCAGATCATCTGACCGCTTCACAATATTTAAAGGCTGAGTTAGGTGGCAAAATTGCCATGAGTCATAAAATTTCGATCGTGCAGGAAACATTTAGCGCCATTTATAACTTAGATATTAAATATTTTAATTCGCATCAATCGTTTGATTATTTATTTGATGACCATGAAGCATTTACTATCGGCGAGTTAAAAGCCTATAACATCCCAACACCAGGGCATACACCTGCATGTTTAAGCTATGTGATTGGTGATGCAGTTTTTGTGGGCGATACCTTATTCATGCCAGATTACGGTACGGCGCGCTGTGATTTCCCAAAAGGAAGTGCAGGGCAATTGTATGATTCTGTACAAACACTCTACGCGCTGCCTGAAGAAACTCGGGTGTTCCTATGCCATGATTATCTACCAGAGTCACGTGAAAAATATGAGCATACTACACTGATAAAAACACAGAAAATGCAGAATATTCATATTCATACAGGTGTGACCAAAGCAGAATTTATAGAGATGCGTACCAAGCGAGATGCAACTTTAAGTATGCCTAAATTGATTCTACCATCTATACAAATCAATATGGATGCTGGGAAATTTCCTGAACCTGAAGCAAATGGTATTCGCTATTTGAAATTACCTTTAAACTATTTCAAATAAATATTTAATGCAAATGCAGTGCATGTAGAGTATTGCCTAGGACTCAAAATAGCCTAAGCAATACTACAAGAGATATAAAGATAAAAGTACCTGAATAATTTGATTTTTACCCTAAAAAACCATTAAATAGATCACTACTATGTTTTCAAGTTCGGTATCCGCTTTATGTTATTAAATTATCAGATCACGCAAAATCAACCTGAATCGACTGCTGTACCTTTGGTTTTTATTCATGGTTTATTTGGTAGTTTGAGTAATTTAGGCATGTTAGCGCGTGCATTTCAGGAACAACGTACAGTCATTCAATTAGATGTGCGTAATCATGGTAAATCAGCACATTGTGATGAGATGAATTATGCTGCCATGGCGCAGGATGTGTTGGAAACTTTGGATGCACTAGATATTCAGCAGTTTTCTGTAGTGGGCCATTCAATGGGAGGTAAGGTGGCGATGACTTTAGCACCACTTGCCGCTGAGCGTTTACAGCAGTTAGTTTTACTGGATATTTGTCCTTTCGCGTACCCTGAAAACCGCCATGATCAAATTTTTAAAGCACTCTTTGCTGTGCAAGATGCGCAGGTAGAAAGTCGTCAGGCAGCCATGGAAATTATGCGCCAGCATCTTAATGAAGAAATGGTGGTGCAGTTTCTAATGAAATCTTTTAGTAAAGGACAGTGGCTGTTTAATTTGAATGCTTTGCGCACTCATTATGCAGAAATTTTGTCATGGCATACGGTGCATAGTCTTGTAGATACGTTGTTTATTCGTGGTGGAAATTCACCTTATATTCAATTGCCTGAGCATTTTGCCGCAATTGAAGCACAATTCCCACATGCAAAAATTGAACAAGTGGCTCATGCGGGACATTGGTTGCATGCTGAAAAAACAGCTCAAGTATTAGAATACATGACAGAATTTTTAGATTGAGCCATTTTTGATTGCGAGCAAGTTTGAGCTTAAATTTTGCTTAGGCCGATGCATTATAAAGGTGTGTTGGCTGTTCCTTAAAATGTAGTCAAACATAATCAAGGACTAATTCGCACTCTGTTAATGTCTTGTTGCCAAGCGTGTAACTAGAGCCTGAGTCGGTCAGTTCCGACTT
>NZ_JAAZQW010000066.1:0-6552 GCF_012371415.1 Acinetobacter sp. A3 | reverse complement strand
ACCGAGTTTGTTGGAGCCCCATTTTCTTGAGATAAGAAGGATTGCTTCGCAAGACGTAGCAAAGCGTAGTGTCCCGACGAAAAAAGTAAAATATACCCCCGAAATCAGAGAAATAGCAGTTCAATAAGCTCAAGAAGAGCAAGCCAAGCTCGAAAAGCAACAGCAAGAGCAAGCCGAGCAAGCAGCCCTAGAAGCGAAAAAAGCTCAAATGACAGAAGAACAAAAGCTTATTTTTGAAATGAAGTTAAAAGCCGAGCAGGATAAAAATTCAAAAGGTGCTGGTAGTGCTTTGTATAATGAATTGCGTGAGTTAATTATTGTAGCACAAGCATGGTCTGCTGCAGATAAAGCCACACTGCGTGAAGAGGCAAAAGCTATTTTTAAACAATTAGGGGTTGATCCAAAAGCCAACAAACCGAAAGAACTTCTAAAAATGGTGCCTGCATTGTGAGTTTAAAAGCACTTCAATTTCAAATACATGTAAAGCAGGAAGAAGATATTATTCTTCCTGCTTTTTCTGGTTCAATGCTTAGAGGTGCATTTGGGCATTCTTTAAGAAAAATCGCCTGTATCACACGTATGCCTGACTGTAATCTATGTCCGCTAAAACAAAATTGCAGTTATATTCGTATTTTTGAAACTGAGAAACTGTTTGATGACATTTCTCAATACGGTCAAGCTCAAAATCCGTATGCATTGCAGGTTGCACATTTAAGTAATCAAAAAATTGAAAAAGGACAGCACTGGTCTTTTTCAATGACACTGGTAGGTAAGGCGATTGATGATTTACCCATCGTGATGTTTGCTTGGCAAAAAGCTTTAGAGCGAGGATTAACTCATCAACGGATTATGTGTACGTTGGTCAAGATTAGCCAAGGCGATGCGACCTTATATGATCCTTTGATCAATAAGTTTTTCCCTGCTCATATTTTAGAATTTAATCCTGTTGAATCAATACCAGCCAAAAGATTGCGTTTGACTTTTGAAAGTCCGGTCAGGCTCAAGCACAACGGTCAGTATATTTTAGACGCATCTAAGCTGCATCCGCAGCAAGTTTTATTGCGCCTGTATCAGCGTATCCAAAATTACTGCAGACAGCATGGGGAAGTGATGCCGATTGAGTTTGAACAGTTGAAGCCTGCATTAGATAAAATGCAAGGTCAAGCGATTGAACTGAATAAGAATCAAATCATTAGATTTTCGAATAGACAAAAGCAGCAGATTCAGCTGCAAGGGCTTATTGGAACTTATGAGTTATTTGGCGACCTTGACCCATGGCTACCTTTATTGGAGTTTGGTCAAACGATTCATTTAGGCAAAAATGCCACACATGGCTTGGGGCAGTATAAAATAGAGCAGGTCTGCTAATGGTTACATTGGTGAGTTTTTTAGGAAAAGGTCAACATAATAGCGGCTATCGGGATACCGATTATATTTTTGATGATGGTGACGTCTATGCCCATCAGAAATATATTGGTCTAGCACTGCAGAAAAAACTTGAAGCAGATAAAGTCATACTGTTAGGAACCTCAAGCAGTATGTGGGATGTGTTTTTAGAAGCAGGCAGTGACGCACTTGAAGAACAATGGTTTTCTTTAAGTGATGCCGTAAAAACATCGTCAGTGACTGAAGAATTGCTGCAGCCTTTTGAACAGTATTTACAGCAGCAGTTAAATGCACAAGTAAGATGTATCTTAATTCCTTTTGCACGAACTACGCAGGAACAGATTGAGATTTTATCCGTTTTAGCGAATGCGCTGTCCGAACATGAAGACATTATACTAGATGTTACTCACGGCTTCCGGCATCTTCCAATGCTGTCTTTGGTTGCAGCTCGTTTTTTAAAAGTCCTTAAGTTTGTTCATGTACAGCATATTTACTATGGCGCTTTGGATATGACATCAGCAGAAGGCACACCTGTACTCAAGCTAGATGGATTGTTGAACTTATTAGATTGGATTGATGCTTTAGGTAAATTTGACAAAGATGGCGATTATGGTGAATTTTCTGAACTATTAATCAAAGAGGGGCTAACTCTTTCGGATGTCGAGCAGCTTAAGCAAGCTGCTTTCTACGAAAGAACTTCCAATAGCAGTAAAGCAAGAGAAAAGTTATCTACTCTATTTGCCAAACTTGAACAGATCAATACCCCTATTTTTAATTTATTCAAGACGCAATTAATGAAGCGTTTAACTTGGTTTAAAGCCGCTAACCGTGGTTTACGTGAACAGCAGTTGGCACAAGAGTATTTTTCACGTCGTGATTATTTGCGAGCAGTAATTTACGCTATGGAAGGGATGATTTCTCAATATCTTTACGAACAAAAACAAGATGAAAACGATTTTTCTATTCGTAAAGATGCCCAAAATAAACTAAAAAACAAAGATTCTTTTAGAAAACTTACTTATCTTCGTAATGCACTAGCACATGGCTTGCGTCCAAATGATCAACAAAGAGAGATTTATGCAGCCTTGAGTGATGAGAAAAAGATGCAGCAAAGTTTAAAGGATCGATTTAAGCATTTACTAAAATAATGAGTTATCAAAGTAAAAACCGTCCATTTTAATTGGGGGCTATTACAAGGATTGGTTTGCCTTCCGCATTGCTGCGGTAGTCTCTTCAAAGTGATATTGTACAGAATAGTTCTGGAACCTTATGCAATTATGAGTTTGTTTTTCTTTGTTGAAAATAATTAGGAACTACTAAGTATAAGATATGATCAATTTTATAAGCTTGCAAAAAAAATAGCGTTTGTATTTCACCTTATATACTAGCTGCATCATCTAATCAATAAGAGTAAACATGATGCTTAAAAAAATATTATTTGTTGGTGCAATGGCAATGGCTACAGTTTCTGTTCAAGCATGCGAATTAAATATTAGCAGCGGTAACCCTGAAGTTTTTCAGGTAATGAAGAAATATGGTCTGAGCCCAAATAATTACGATCAAGTTTGTATAGCATTAAAGAATCATAATGCAGGGTTAGAGGTCGTTGCTGATTCTAGTAAGTTTTCAAATGTGATTGTGGCTCATGCAACGATTATGATTAAAGATATGCAAAAGCCTGTTTATACATCTAGCTACTCGCATACAACCACGAGAATTAATCGTGATTTGGAAGGTGATCCAGGATATTTAATGTATCAAACAATCATCTCAACACTTGAGCAGCTAAATATGGCTAAAATGACTCAAGCTTTAAAAGAAGCGCGTATGCAGAATAAATAAGGATTTTTAGATATGACAACAAATCTAATGAAGCAATATAAAGTAGAATTAGCAAAAGAAATGCAAATGTGGGACGAAATTGAGGCAAGTGCGCCCAAATTACCAAAAATGACCTTTGCAGAATACGAGTCATTGCTGAGCATAGATCCTAAACAGCTTAGTTATGATGTGGAATTATGGGAAGGTGATGAGGTTAATTATATTTTGGATAAAGTACAGCGCAAAGTATGGTTAACAACATATGCCAATATTATTCATCCTCATTTGAAGTCCATAAAAAAAATTCTATTATGTTATTCTGAAAAAGATGGTATCCAACTGAATTTCATAGAAAATCCTGATGACGAGTGGTTAGTTTGCTCTGGTGCAGATATTACGGATATTAACACTTATGGAATTTCTGCTGAACGTTTTAGTATAGATGTAAGCGAATTGTTTAATTATGCAAATCATCAGCAAGATTTCATAGATACGATATTGGATGCATTCCTAAACACTACTATAGATCGACTCAGCTATGAGGATTTTGAAATGTTTCTTAAACGTTTTTAGAATCTTTTAAATTGCTTCATAAAAAATCCTTTAGTTTAACACTAAAGGTTTTTTATTTATTAGATGATCAGAAAAATGTCAGTTCAATGATTGAGATAATAATTGGTATAATAGCCAAAATAATAAAATATCTTTGAATTTTACTGTTTTTATCTTTTTCAATTTTGTTCGTTTGTTCAAACTGTAGTTTTTCTAGTTTATTACGCTGTTCAATTGCTTCAAACTCAATGATATTTTTAAACTCTAAGGCTTGTTTACTGATTTCATGGTTAATTTCTGCCAATTTGAAATGCTTGGACAGATCATCCCAGATTTTTTTGAATAAGTTGTGTTGTGATTTAACTGGGAAATTTGTGAAATGCAGAATATTAAATTTACACACTTTGTAGTAAGCATGCTTTAGTTTGAGAACATCTTCTTCACTGATATCTTTGTAATTCACCTGTATTTCTGCAAATTCTTGGATTAGTCTTTGCATCGCGATTTCATATGCACGTGCAAGCAGATATACATAAATAAAACGTTGTGCATTCGGGTCATCCTTAATTTCACTAACCCAAACTATACCGCTACCATCAATACAATATTTGCCACTAGTATGATCGACATAGTTTTCCAGGGTAAGTGACTTACTACCACGAATATTTTTAGAAATCGATTCAAAAAGCGAATTATTTAGATCTGTGGTTTTTATATCGTCAACGATCATGCCTTTTGAGAGTTCATTTGAATATCTCTTGAGAGAATAATCGCGAGGGTATGAGTAAAGATATACATAAAATTGAACACTATATTCGGTGTTGGCAAAATAACAAAGCTTCCATTTTTTATGGTCACTATGTTCACTAATAATACTCTGTGCAATGTACTCATCTAATATTTGAATACTTTTACCATCAATTTTTAAATATTCTGTTGTACTGTCTTGTTCTTTATTTGTTTCGCCAATATTTGTGCAATGGATATAGATATATTTATTCATTGTAAATGCCGTTGTTTAAAACTTATAAAATATTAACATTAATTAATCAAAGACTTAAGTTTGAAAAATAGTTTTTAGCTAAAAACGGCTTTGTTGCATAAATATGTAAGCATCTGATTTAAATAAATTTAATTTTGGATCAAAAAATAATCAAAATTTTAAAATCATATAGTTATGAAATCTTTGTGCAACAAAGCCGCTAAAAACTATATAAGAAGATTTTAATTATTAGTTAAGAAGAATTAATTCCTTATTTTACGCCTAGTCAAAGCAATGCTTTGTCAAAGGCTCAGGAAGCCTGTTTAGACCTTTAGAATCTTCTCAAACAGCTCTAATCAGTTAGTCTTAATCCCTTATTTTACGCCTTCTTCGAAACAGTGTTTCTCAGAAAGGCTCAGGAAGTCTGTTCAGACTGATGCATATTATTCAAACAACAAATCAATCATCGTCTTAATCCCTTATCTACAGGGAAGTCTGTTCAGACGTGAACCACGTACAACTATTGGTTACGTTAAGTCTTAATCCCTTATCTACAGGGAAGTCTGTTCAGACGTTCATTCCTATGCGCATTGCAAATGCAATGCAGTCTTAATCCCTTATCTACAGGGAAGTCTGTTCAGACTAAAGGTGTTGATTTTCACTATAAGACTTACGCTGTGTCTTAATCCCTTATCTACAGGGAAGTCTGTTCAGACATTGCAAGAAGTATTGGTAGAGGTACTCGAAGAGTCTTAATCCCTTATCTACAGGGAAGTCTGTTCAGACGTCGTCAATTAATTTTAATGATCGTGTAGATGTGTCTTAATCCCTTATCTACAGGGAAGTCTGTTCAGACCTGAGAAGAAGCCTAAACTTACTAAAGACGATCTGTCTTAATCCCTTATCTACAGGGAAGTCTGTTCAGACTCTACCTCTATTTTTTTCTTTTGTAAAGCAAAGGCTTATAGAGGCTAAATATTTCAAAGTATGTATCAGTAAAGTTGCTGTATGACGAAATATTTCACAGTTTTTCTTATAAATATAAAAAACAATAAGTTGTGATAATTTTTGTGCGAATACCATGTCAATACATGAATTGTAATCCCATACACGGGCGTGCTGATCAAATTGGGTTAGGGCGTACAACATAAAATTCCTCCAATCGGATACGACAATCGCGTAACTGTTGTGCGCTTAATTCTAAACCTCTGAAATGTGCAGGCACATGCATGGATAAATGAACATACCGAATACCTCGCACATGCAAGTCTGCAACCAAATGAATAGGTAAAGTCCCGATTACCGTATCTTCAGCACGCAGTTCATTAAAATTTGCTAAATGAGTAACATGCACATCGTAATGTACATGCTCCTCTTTAGCCCATTCTAATGCACCTTTATGGCGAGTAATAAAGTAAACGGTCATCTTATTTTCCACATCATTCAATATGTAAAAGCATGCCATAGATCAACTACAAACGTATGATCTATAAGCTTATACCTTGACTGATACTTGTCGATTCGGGCTGTAGCCATTCCGAAATAAGCTGACTTAAATTGAGTAAATCACGTTCTTGGAATATCCGAATTTCAGAATTATTGGCACGAGTTAAGTTGTAATCTTTTAAACTATACAGCGAAATAACCGCTTGTTTTTGATTGATTCCACCAAAATCTTGCAAAGAAGATAATTTATACAAAACATCTTTAGCTTGTTCATGTGCCATCGTTTTAGCTGTTTTACATTCTATACAATATAAATGAGCATGATGAATAAACATGACATCCATTTCATTTGGAGTATCTTTCTT
>NZ_JAAZQW010000065.1:6710-6938 GCF_012371415.1 Acinetobacter sp. A3 | reverse complement strand
AAGAGTGGATTCTAAATGTTCAGATAAAGACATAAAAAAATGAGCGTATTTACATACACTCATTTTTACTACATTTTTCTAATATTTGCTTAACTGACTGGCATTACTCAATTGAGGGCTTTTTTAATACTTAGCGTTTTTTAGCATGAATTTGAGGGGTAGCTTAGGAAATCGTGTCAAAAAAAATGTAATATCCAAATGCATCGAATCCTCTTAAATCAGGCTTTC
>NZ_JAAZQW010000065.1:0-6610 GCF_012371415.1 Acinetobacter sp. A3 | reverse complement strand
TGCTTAGCCACTATTACATTTTTTTTAGCATGAATTTGAGGGGTAGCTTAGGAAATCGTGTCAAAAAAAATGTAATATCCAAATGCATCGAATCCTGTCAAATCAGGCTTTCTGCTTAGTAACTCTTACATTTTTTTTAGCATGAATTTGAGGGGTAGCTTAGGAAATCGTGTCAAAAAAAATGTAATATCCCAATGCATCGAATCCTCTTAAATCAGGCTTTCTGCTTAGCCACTATTACATTTTTTTTAGCATGAATTTGAGGGGTAGCTTAGGAAATCGTGTCAAAAAAAATGTAATACGCTGAGAGCCCAACTTTCCAAAGCCTGCAATTCTACGCTTTAAACCTTACATTTTTTTTAGCATAAAATCCTACGTAGCTTAGGAAATCGTGTCAAAAAAAATGTAATACGCTGATAGAGCTATATCCTGCATATTCTTATTCAAATAGACACTAAATCTCACAAATAAATGAACAAAGATTTAAACTTTCTGGTACCAGTATCTATGTAATTATTCGGAAAATTGCACTATTCATAAGTCTTTTGTATTCGTATATACGAATAAAACAGAAAATGTCAGGCTCAAGTTCAGTGTAGATTTTAGTCTACAATTGACGGTTTTTTACTCAATTTTAATGTAAAATTCACTTTCTAATTCAATAATGCAAAATCAACAGCTACTTGGATACCAATTCTTATTAAGAATGGACACTTACTACTCACTTTCCCTGTGCCATTTTATGGCATAAAATGGCATTAATAAGATTGAGAGGTGTTAAATGTCTACGCTAATAAAAAAGAGAGTTCAATATTCTGTGGATGAGGCTATTTCGGAATCAGCAGAGTACATTATTAAAAAAGTTGGGCTAACCCCTGCATCTGTTTTTAGTATGGTCATGGCTGAAATTGCCAAAACAGGTCGAATCCCTGTAAGCAATCAAATAAGTGATGATGATTTTAATACAGCACAGCTCATAGCACTTAGCCATAATATCCCAAGTGTAAAAGTATCAAATACAAAATCTGCTCAAGCATTTTTAAACGATGATGGTGGGTACTAATGGATTGATACCGTACAGACATATCAGCTGCCAATTGATAAAACAAAATTAACTTACATTGGTAAACTTTCTAAAAATGACTATGAGCGATTAATTAATCATCTTAAAGAACAATAACTGTTTGTCCAACTAGCCGAATAATGTCTGTCCGTACATTTCTTTGAAAGTAGCCACGATTTCACGGGTAGTCATGCCTTTGGCATAAAGGGATAGAATTTGGTTATCCATTTGCGTGATACGAGTCTGATTCTTTTTAATTAGCTGTGGCTCAAATGTGCCATCACGATCTCGTGGTGTGGTGATCTCAATCTCACCATCATCGCTCAGCACGGTCTTACTGGAATAACCGTTACGAGCATTTGAACCGTTCTTACGAGCATTCTTTTCATGTCCGAGATGTTCGGTAAGTTCGGCATTGAGAGCCGTTTCAACAGTGAGTTTAGTCAACAATCGGGTGAATTGATTGAGATCGTCTTCTGTTTTGATTCCTTTAGCAAATTCTGCTGCAAGGTCTTTTAGTTTTTGTTCGCTCATCATGTTGCCTGACTCCGTTGTGAATATGAACATAGCAAATTCAGGCAATTACACAATTTAATTTACAGTCTCGGCATTACATTTCATTGACGTCTGGCCAGCTCTTTTAAATGCCAGTCAATAATCTCATCATAACGATACTTAACTCCACATTGCTTGCTCATTCCGCTTTTGATTCCCCGTGGGAAAAGATCATCTTTTAGTTCTTGCTCTCGAAGTTCATTAATCGAAATTCGAAGAAGTTTACAAACTGTTTTCTTATTCAAAAACTGATAAATCTCATTAGACTTAGTATGCGTTTTACAAGAACTCATTGATACTATTAAACCTGCTTAAATTGGAATCTGTTGAAAGATTTAATCTAGCATCAACTCTAAAATATCTCTGTGTGTGGTTAAAAAAATGAGAAAATAAACAGTTTTATTTATTTATTAGCCAATTAACAATACTTCTCGCATCTTTCTATAAAAAAATTAGGCCCTAAGGGGCCTAATTCATAAAACTTACTTACCGTAATTTTTTTCTTTCCAAACCGTTATTTCGTTGAAATCATAATAAACACCAGATTGTCGTGTACTACCAGTTTTGATCGGTCTTGGAAAGCTTTCATCATTCATCGAAACTTTTCTTAACTGCTCTACTGAAAATTCCAGATAGTCACATACTTCTTTCTTTTTTAATCTGAGTGGCTTTAATACGATACCATTTACAACAATGTCAAATGCAGTATTTGAAATCATCTCTATTCCTAATGATTAATAGATAATTTCAAAACTAGCATGCTTCAAAAAAAAGGCCTGTTGTACGTTAAAAAAATGGAAAAATAGTAAAAAACTGCTTAAAAATTAGCTTACATGGACCTTAGAGACCTCTCTAGCACCACAAATTTGATCGATATGATCAGCCCAATATTGCATGACTTCATACCGCTCCCTTAAGTGTGCACCCTTATCATAAGCCCCCTTCACTCCAGACTTTAGATGAGCTAATGCAGCCTCTATCACTTGCTCTCTATCACTGTAATGATCATTCAATTTTGTCGAGGCAATATGGCGAAACCCGTGCGGATTTTGTTTACCAAAGTAACCTAACCGGTTTAGTGCAGCGTTGAATGTTAAATTCGAGATTGGCTTATTAACACTGTCTCGTGCTGGAAACAGATACTCACTCTCACGTTTTGAAATTGATTTTAAAGTATTTAATAAAGTCAAAGCTTGAGAAGATAAGGGTATTCCATGCTCAATCCCTCTCTTCATCATTGAACCTGGTCTAATCCAAACTCGTTCTTCAAAATCAAATTGTTCCCATTTTGCATTTCTCAACTCGCCTGGGCGTGGGAACATTAAGATTAATAACTCAAGCCCTAGGCTTATTTCTGGTGATCGATATTCTCTAATTTTCTGAAGCATTTCTGGAAGTTCATTGATTCCTACATGCTTCATATTATCGCCTTCACCTTTATCAAGGAATTTAGTAATACCTACAAGCGGGTTATAATTTGCTTTGTCTTTAAATACGGCGAGATCATATGCATTTCTACAATATGATACGAGTTTTTCGATGCGATTAAATATTTTGTCTTCACGTTGCTTTGTCTGAAAAAATTCAAGCCATTCCCCCGAAGTAATATCCTTATATTTACGTTTACCAAAAACTGGGAGAAGATGCTTTTCAATAGATTGAACCTCCTTCTTAAACGTCGCTGGTTCCCAAGTATTTTTTTTAGTATCAATCCAATCTCGCATTAATTTTTCGAACAGCTCGCTTTCATCACGTAAAGCTTGTTTTAAACGTTCTGTACGAGTAACAATTTGAAGTTCACCTGACTGATATTTTAAAGCTTGTGAACGAGCAATTTTAACTGAGACCTCTGGATAAGATCCTAATCCAACCCATGTCCATTTACCTTCATTATTCTTCAAACGAAGTTGCCATGACTTCTTACCTGAAGTTTGAACTTTCATATAAAGTCCAGAAATATCTGCCATGCGATATTCTTTATCTTTTGGTTTCAAAGCAGCATACGCCACATCAGATAAAAGTTTATTTCTGCTCATAACTCTTTGTTTACCTACCATTTATTTAAACTTTGTATCCTGAGTTATATTTTAAATTTAGGATACAAACAAGGATACAAACGAGCAGTTCCTGTATGAGTGTATATAAGATTATTTTAAGTATAAAAAAACCCTTAATCCGTTAAGAATTAAGGGTTTAGATTTCATATGAGTGCATATGATTATAAAATATGGTGGGCCCAGACAGACTTGAACTGTCGACCAACGGATTATGAGTCCGCTGCTCTAACCGACTGAGCTATAGGCCCTAGATTGCTAAATTAGTTGTTTTTCAACAAGTTTAAGCGCAAAGAATACTAGCGAAGAATTTTCTAAAATACAAGCACTTTCAAAAATAGCTGTATAGATAGTCAGCAAATAGCGAAATGGAGAAGTGAATTCAATATATTCAACTAAATATTACACCTTCACTTTACTAAACATCGCGCGGTGTAACTTCAAGCGCTTTTCTTTGCGCAATTCTAAAAACAACTCAAACATTGACCAAAGCAAAACTAAAAGCAACACAATCAATGCAACAAGAAAAGTCGTAAAATAAGTCACTTTATTATCCTTCCATGGTCTATAGACAAGTGAAATGGTGAATAAAATCATCATTTATTACGACCAAAGTCTAATGCCTTATAAATTAATTGAATAGTGCATTTTTGCTCAATTTAAGACTTAATTTGGCTCAGTTCATATCTTTTTAATATTAAAATTAAAACACTTAGAGCAAAAACCAATAAAAGTTAAAGGCTATAAATATTCACATGGTCTGATATCAGGATATTTCACACAATATTCCTGTTGACTCTTATAGGAAACAAGCAGAAATTATGCATTTCCAAATTCATCTGCTGTTACATCTATGTTGAAAAAATTTTTAGGCGAATCTGCATTCAAACTTGCAGGCTGGCAATATCAGGTTGAACCCAACGTCCTCGAAAACAAACAGGTGATTGTTGGTTTTGAACACACCTCTATGATGGATGCTGTGCTCTCCCTCGCACTTTTTCAAATCTATGACATCAAAATTCATACTTTAATAAAAAAAGAACTATTTAAAGGGCCACTTAAACCCATTTTAGAAAAAATAGGTGGTATTCCAGTTGACCGTAAATCTAGTAAAGATATCGTGTCGCAAATGGTGGAATTGTTCGAGCAAAATGAGCATTTCAATCTGGTCATTGCCCCCGAAGCGACTCGCGCCAAAACAGGCGAAACACGTAAACCGATCCGTACAGGTTTCTGGCATATCGCCAAAGCGGCTCAAGTGCCTATTGTTTTAATGTATGCCAATTCACAAACCAAACAAGGCGGGATTTTTGGTAAAATCTATCCGACAGAACTAGATCACGATATGGCGCTCATCCAACGTCTTTACAAAGAACATGTCAGCTTGGATATTGTCATTCCTGAGCCTAAAAACGCTCAAACAAACGCTTAAAAAACCTAAAGCCCTACTCTTTATCTAAAAAAAGGGCTTATGGTAGAATGAGCGCAATTTTGATAGGCATACTGCCAATCTGTAAGGAGCAATTTCGCATGGCGGGTCATTCCAAGTGGGCCAACATTAAGCATCGTAAAGCCAAACAAGATGCGAGTCGTGGTAAGTTGTTTACCAAATTTATTCGTGAATTAACAACAGCAGCAAAGCTTGGCGGCGCTGATGCTGCAAGCAACCCTCGTCTACGTGCAGTCGTAGAAAAAGCGCTGTCTGTAAACATGACACGTGACGTAATTAACCGTGCTATTCAACGTGGTGCTGGTGGTGAAGATAACGATGACTTAAAAGAGGTCACTTATGAAGGCTATGGCGTTGGTGGTGTTGCGGTTATCGTTGAAACCATGACTGATAACTTGAACCGTACTGTGCCAGATGTACGTCACTGTTTTTCTAAAACTGATGGTAACTTAGGAACCAATGGTTCAGTGGCCTTCTTGTTCACAAAACGTGGCGAAATTTCATTTGAAGATGCATCTTTAGAAGACCAAGTCATGGAAGTGGCTTTAGAAGCTGGTGCAGAAGATATTGAAGTGTCTGAAGATGGTATTTTGGTTATTACCACCCCTGAAGCGTTTGGTGAAGTTCAAGATGCATTAACTGCGGCAGGTTTAAAGTCAGATAATGCAGAAGTGGTGATGAGCCCATCAACCAAAGCAGATATTACCGATATCGACCAAGCGAAAAAAATCATGAAAATGATAGATATGCTTGAAGATTTGGATGACGTTCAAAACGTATATACCAACGTAGAATTCTCTGATGAAGTTTTGGCTCAATTAGATGCTTAAGTATTAATAATATTGAACCACTGCATAAAAAAACGCACATATATGTGCGTTTTTTATGCCTAAGTTTTTATGTGAAATCAAACTTTATTTAATAAGCCATGACAGTTTAAAACATCATATTCTTTAATCACAAAACTAGAATGTAAGCCTGCGACATGCTCAATTTTACCAATTTTTTTTAATAAAATTTCACTGTAATTTTCCATATCTCGCGCCACCACTTCTACAATAAAATCTGCAGTCTGCCCTGTCACTAAAAATGCACGAATCACTTCAGGAATACTTTCCAATTCATCTAAAAATTTAGCAAAAATGTCAGTATCGTGCTTGCTTAAAGACACCTGCAACAGTACGTGTAAACTAAAGCCTAATTTCTGATAATTAATTTCACGCTTTAAACCTGAAATAATGTTTTGGTCAATCAGACTTTTAATACGACGATGTACCGAACTGACCGACATATTCACACGCTCAGAAAGTTCATTGAGGTTCACATCTTCATTGCTTAAAATTTCTAAAATATGCTTATCGAAACGATCTAGTTCCATTTTCTCAGGTACTCAAGCTTATAAGATAAATATTTAGGCTCTAGACTAGCAGATTTGCACTTAGTTTTACCTAATGAGGTCCCACAACTCTGTTGCTAGCTCATTAGGCT
>NZ_JAAZQW010000064.1:3722-6995 GCF_012371415.1 Acinetobacter sp. A3 | reverse complement strand
ACACCAACAACCTTATCAAGCGGATTATTGAGCATGAATTCTCAATAATTTGCTTGACGTTTCAGACGGTATCTCTTTCTTGTGCAACAGTATTGCTGACTTCCTAACAGCAAGAGGGAATTTCGCTGATATGAATTAGAAAATGATTTTAAAAGTATTTTAATGATCTGAATTTAAGTGTTTGGCCTAATGGCTGAATTATTCTTCTAATTATCGGTCAATCATATAAAAGTTAACATATTTCAAGTCAAGCCTTACAGATTTCGCTGCACATTTTTGAATGCTTATGCTAAGTTAAAAATAACTAAGAAATTTTTATCATAACTAGAGAGGCTAAACATGAAACGTGTCATCGCCTGCATCGACTCATCACCATGTATAAACGCGCTGGCAGACGCGGCTGCATGGATTGCCAAACAGACTGGACGTGAACTGGTCTTGTTACAGGTTCTGGATTATTACCAATCTGCTACATAAATGGATTCGTCAGTCCAGATCAATGCCCCCTGCATTAAAAACCCCATCCATTCCACAGACTGACTTTCTTCCGGTCATTCTTCACCCGACTCCAGTCAAACAAGAAGCACCTCTACCACCTGTGCCAGAGAAGAAAGCTGTCGCTCATATCAGGATTCCATTACATGAGGCACCAAGTTCCGCAAGGGATCAGATGATCGAGATCGACTGGCCGGTGGAGTCAGTAACTGAATTACTGAACCGTACCGGGTTTGTCGGAGACCAAGCTTTCTGAGATGAGAAGCATTGCTTCGCAAGACGTAGCGAAGCGTAGTGTCCCGATGAAAAAAGTAAAATATACCCCTGAAATCAGAGAAAGAGCGGTTCAATTATTGATTGAATCCGAGAAAGATTATCCATCGAATTGGGCTGCGATCACCGCTATTGCTCCCTGAGCAGTATACTGCGCAAGGGTTGTACTCCTGAAACTCTACGTGTTTGGTATCAAAAATATTTAGATAAACAAAACCCAATTAAAGTACAGCAACTTTCAGATCAAGAACGTATTAAACAACTCGAACGTGAAAATAAAGAACTGCAACGTGCTAACGAAATTCTACGTAAAGCAGCCGCTTTTTTCGCCCAGGCGGAGCTCGACCGCCCACACAAATAATGGTAGATTTCATCCATAACAATAAGGCGTTATATGGTGTTGAGGCGATTTGCAGGATTTTACCGATCGCGGCTTCTACCTATTATCGAACACTAGATTTCGTTGAAAACCCAGAACATCGAGCAAAGCGAGATCTACATGACTTGCATCATGCTGAACAAATTAAACGAATTTGGAAGGAAAGTTCAGGTCGATATGGTGTGCGTAAAGTTTGGCAAAAATTGAAACGTGAAGGCTATGTTATTGCTCGCTGTACAGTTGCTCGATTGATGCAAAAACTAGGTATACAAGGTGTTTGGCGTGGTAAGAATAAACAAACTACCCGTAGCCGAGAGGATCAAAAACGAGCAGATGACTTGGTGAAACGCAATTTTAGTGCTGATCATCCTGACCCTTGCGAAGCAATACTTCTCAGGTCGCTGACTTCACGTATATTCAAACAAATTCAGGCTGGGTTTATACTGCATTTATTATTGATGTCTTCTCACGAGCAATTGTTGGATGGAAAGTATCGACACGGATGAATACAGATATGGTGCTCGATGCACTTGAGCAAGCGTTACATGCTCGAGACATGCCAAAGAATGTGATTCACCATAGTGACAGAGGGGTTCAATATCTTTCCATTCGCTATACCAATCGTTTAGAAGCAGCAAATTTACGAGCATCAGTCGGTACGACCGGTGATTCATACGATAATGCTTTGGCTGAAACAGTGAATGGCTTATACAAAACAGAGGTGATTGAATATTTAAAAGCAGATTGGCAAGGTTTAGCGGATGTACAACTTGCGACATTAAATTGGGTAGATTGGTTCAATAAAGAGCGTGTACATAGTGCACTAGGTTATGTGCCACCTTTTGATTTTGAAGCAATGTACTATGATAAAATTAATCCGTTAGGTCAGGTGGCCTAACTTAAATAAAAAGTCTCCGACAAACCCGGTACGGTTCAAAGGGTTATGACTCTGAATCCTTGAGAGAGCAGATAGAAAAACGGGTACTCAAGCCAATATTCCCAAGAAATTCAATACACTTTCAAATAATGATCATATGGGTTGGTATTTATATAAAAAATCAGGTATTTAGTTGAGAACACCTTTGCAAGACTAAAGCAATTTAGAGGAATTACCACACGCTATAACAAGCTAAAGCGAAACTATGAAAATTCGGTTGCCTTAGCTTGTATCTTTATTTGGTTACAATTATGAAATATTAACGGCTTCTAATAAAATAAAAACAATAGCTTGATTTTAATTTTTTTATGAAAGAATACAAAAAATGTTTTATACCAATATTTATGTTGGGTATATTTATGCGATGAAATTCACATACATTTACTTGTAAAGTAAGGTGAATAATTGTTTAATTACGTTAATTATAAGTGTACTTTTTTAGGGTTTTTATGCAAGTTCAGATTATTTCTAAAGAGAATGGTAGTAATAGTGTAATAAACGAGATAGTAGAAAAAATTTTATTGAGTGAGAACTCGATTGTTTTAATAGACACAAAAATAGAAGATATAGATAAAATTGATTATCTAAATAATCAGGCTGTTATTACTTTAAAAAATGGTGAAAAAATAATAGTTGATAACTTTAATGTAGAAGAAAGTTCATTGGTATTTAGAAATGAACAGTCTGAGTTATTTATATATGATTTTAATTCAGTGAGTTACAACCCTCTATCAAATATTGAATTACTTTTGAACGATTCAGGCAATTTTTTAATCGATCTATGGCCTTGGGCAGCTGGTGCAGTAGCAATTGGAGCATTGGCTGGAGCAGGTGGTGGTTCAAGTGGGAAAAGTCAGACTAATATAGCTCATGAAGAAGCGAAAAATGTAGCGGATGCAGAATCTGCGATTGTTGATGCAATTGATACAACGGAAGCAGCAAAAACTAATCCGACTGAAGAAACTATTGCTGCAGCGGAAGATGCGATTAACGTTGCAGAAGAAGCGATTGCCAAAGTGACGGATGCAGACAAGCAAGCTGAACTGGTTGCTGACCTGAAGGACGCACAAGACAACCTTGCAGAAGCAATCGAAGCGAAAAATGTAGCGGACGCGAACTCAGCGATTGCTGATGCGATTGATGCAGCAGAAGAAGCGAAAGTAGATCCGACTGAAGCGAATATTGATGC
>NZ_JAAZQW010000064.1:0-3622 GCF_012371415.1 Acinetobacter sp. A3 | reverse complement strand
AAGCAGGCAAAATCGCGACAGCGAACTCAGCGATTGCTGATGCGATTGATGCAGCAGAAGAAGCGAAAGTAGATCCGACTGAAGCGAATATTGATGCAGCTCAAACAGCAATTGATGAGGCGGTAACAGCGATTGATGCAGTTGCAGAAGCGAACCAGCCTGCGTTGAATACTGCCTTGCAGGCGGCGAAAGACAATCTGGTAGAAGCAGGCAAAATCGCGACAGCGAACTCAGCGATTGCTGATGCGATTGATGCAGCAGAAGAAGCGAAAGTAGATCCGGCTAAAGATAATATTACGGCAGCAGAAGAAGCCATTAATGCTGCAGAAGAAGCAATTGCCAAAGTCACAGATGCAGACAAGCAAGCTGAACTGACTGCTGACCTGAAGGAAGCGCAAGACAACCTTGTAGAAGCAGAAGACGTACTTGCAGCGATTGGAGGGTTGAGTGCAGTAATTACTCAAGCTGAAAAAGCTATTACGTTACTTGATGAAGAAAGTTCATTAGTAATTATAGACTCTCTAGTTGAAGCATATGAGTTGTTAAATAATGAGGATACTACTTTAGATCAGCTTCAAACTTGTACGCAAAGTTTAGATTCAGTGGTTAGAGAAGCTTTAATTACTTACCTTGAGGGTGTTGATGATTTAAGTTCTTCATATGATCCAGCAATGTTTACTACTGATACTTGGAATGAGTTGAGTAATCTTTTGAGTGAAATCAATGAAATTACTGATTTATTTAGTAAAACAACAGATCAATTATTGGATTTAGTTACACAAACTATTGAGGCTTTCGGTAAGTTAGAGCTGGATTCAAGTATTGTTCAGCCTATTGATATTGATAGAGTTCAGGTAGATTTCTCAGACCAAAACACTCAAATCAAGATTCAGATTAAACCTAAAACAGATGAACAAGGTACAGTTATTCCTGATTCGGAAAATGACGCTAATGGATCAACCATATATGTATTAGATAATTTAGGTAATGAAATTGTACGAGGTACCATCGTAGATGGTGAGGTTACATTTGAGGGACTTTCTAAATTAAAAGATAATTCTCAATTGAATTATTATCTTGTAAGTACAAGTGGTATTAACTCTTTAACAGCACAAATTACCGTACCTGATATTACACCTCCTAAAGATTTGACTAATCAGGATGTTATTTTCTTGTCTTATGACCATATTATTGGTTCTACAGATTCTGAAGAGGCGGGTGGAAAAGTATATATTTACTCATCCAAAGAGGGTGAAACTGTTAAGCTTGATGAAGCTACTATTAAGCAAGATGGTGGCTTCGAATTTAAGCTCGATACTCCTCTTCAACCTCAAGAAACGATATCATTTGTAGTCTTTGATAAAGCTGGTAATAGTTCAATAAATTCTTTAGAGGTGAATACTCCTGAATTTGCCGCTGAGATTGAACTGAATTCTGATGTAGTATCAACCAATATTCTTGAACCTACAGATATTGAATTATCTAAAGTAAAAACTACTAGTGGTTCTTTGGTTACAGTAGGGGTCGGCGGACTTATTGATCTTGGTATTATTGATATATCCAAACAGTTTGTTCTTAATCTTCCTGGTACTTCTTTAACTGAATATGATGATATTGCCGTAAAACTGTCTTCATATGCTGTACTGAATCTTGAACTTGGTTCGACTGGGTATGTTTATTATCGTGCTAATGAATCTCAAGATTGGCAGCTTGTAGATCAGGAAGTTCTGTCCTTGGTTAGTTTATTGGGAATTCCATTAGTCACTGACTCATTGACAATTAAAGATCCAAAAGCAGGACAGTATATGGTGCTCGTTGGTTCACCGGGTCTTAAAGCCAATGTTGCAGGTGCGATGACGATTGAAACTAAAGGTGTAATTACTGGAACAGATGATTCAACACAACTTATTAAAGGTAATGTGTTAAAAAATGACTCTTTAACTGCAGGTGTTGCAATTGAAGCAGTTGAAGTAAATACTGGTGATTTACCTCAGAAAGTTGATTTAGATACTGACGTTTCCACTAAAATTACTGGTAAGTATGGTGTGCTAACTATTGATCAAAGTGGTAGTTATACTTATCAAATGTTTGAAAACAACATTCAAAATGTAGGTAAGGTTGATTCATTTACATATTATGTGAATGGTGAATCAGCTCAGCTGAATATCCAGATTAATAGTGATAAGTATCCTAATATTCTTTGGGATCAAAATAACCCTTCAAGTGATGGAGTAATTTTAGATTTAAATAGTGATATTGCTATAGCCAATCAAATTTCTATAGTAAAAAATGATCAAGTGGAACAAACAGCATCTGATACTAAGGATATTTCACCAACTGATAATGCATATTTGTCAAATAGTATTACTTTAAATCAAAATGAAGTCTTGCAGATTGAATTAATGAAGTTAGAAGGTATTACATATGCCCGAAAAGTAAAAGTTCAACTAAAAGACTTAACTGGTGAAATTTTAGATTTATCTAATGCGAAAGTAGTAATTTACACAATTGATGTTAATGGTAAAAATAGTCCGTATTATTTAAGTTATTCGACATTTAACAGTGAGATAGAGGTAACTGTACCAAAATATAGGAATATATCTGCTAATCGAGAAAAGGTTGTAATTGAGATTCAAGATTTAAACATTGCAAAAAATACAACCTTAACTGTAAATACTTTTGCATCGGAGGGTGATAATACGACTACTAAATACAGTCTTAAGCAAATTGTAAATACGTATAAAGAAATTTATAAGGTAGATACAGAAATTGCTCATCATAGCAGTGGAAATATTTTTGACAATGATGTTGTTAATTTTGAAACTACGGAATTATTCGTTTTTGATTATGTGCAGCAAACTTTTGTAAAAATAGAGGCTAATGAAGTAGTAGAAATTAAAGGTGAATATGGTGATTTATTAATAAATAAATCTGGTTCATTTACCTATACTTTAAGAAATTCTACAGATAAAGGTAAAAGTGACGCTTTTGAGTATAAAGTAACTGATAGTCTAAATGATACATTAATAAAAGTATCTGAATTAACTATTGTCAATGCTGGTAATACAGTATTAAGCAGTAAGGCTTCAGAGAGTTTTGAATTTACATCAAATAAAATCGATAGCTTGATCTATAAGGTTCTTGATGATGCAGATTCACTAGGAGGTAATGGTAAAGATGCGGTAAGTGGTTTTGAATTACCGTCAGAAACTTTTAATGGTGATGTAATTGATGTATCAGGATTATTAGCTGATTCAGCAACTGTAGATAATATAGGTCAGTATCTATCTTATAATGCTGATACTAAGACAGTATCTATAGATCGTGATGGAGAAGCGAAATATTACGAATCTACTGAATTATTAAAGGTGGATTTAGGAACTTCTTCTGATCCAATCAAAGATCTTTTAGAGTCAGGTAATATCATTATCTAATAGATGATATAAGAGAAAAATCCCTAACTTCGGTTAGGGATTTTTTTATGCATAATTTTATAAAAACATATCTTAAAACTTTATGAAAAATAATGCTTAGGTTAAGATGAGCGTAAGCGTCCGCTGAATCCCATACCTATTTTTTAATTCGATTTAGGTTTCCAGCAGTGCGGCAGCAATTCTTCAAT
>NZ_JAAZQW010000063.1:0-7611 GCF_012371415.1 Acinetobacter sp. A3 | reverse complement strand
GTGGTGAGAGCCTTTGGCTACATCAAACCGCATTGTGCTTACCTGTTCTGTAATAAACGTGGCCATCGCATGAAAGTACTGGTGCATGATGGACTGGGGATCTGGCTGTGTGCCCGGCGGCTGGAACAGGGCAAATTTCACTGGGCTAAAGTTCACCAGGGTGAAAGCGTAGCCCTCAGCCCGGAACAGTTACAGGCACTGATCCAGGGTTTGCCTTGGCAGCGCATTGGACGACAGCAAGTGGTCACAATGCTCTAAACTAGCTTGGTCCATTCTGCTATTCTCCAAATGTTGTATTTCATTCTTCTCATGACCTCAGGCATACTGCGGTCATGAATACGCTGCCTGATTTAAGCCAACTGACCCATGAACAACTGCTGGAATTTACCAGACAGTTGGCAATGCAGCATCAGTCTCTGGCACAATCAAATCAAGAATTAGAAAAATCAAACCAACAATTAGATACCAAAGTTCAGCATCTTGAAGTATCCAATCAGCAATTAGATGCTCAAGTTCAACATCTTTCCATTCTCAATCAAAAATACGAGCATGAACTTGCGCTGTTTAAAAAGCACAAATTCGGCAGTAAAAACGAACATCTCACTGCAAAACAAATCCATCTCTGGGATGAAGCGGTCGAAGAGGATATCGCAGCCGTTGATCTGGAACTGGAACGGCTGAATGCAGATAAAACCGATGCAGCG
The DNA here is from genome assembly GCF_012371415.1 of Acinetobacter sp. A3. Taxonomy (NCBI): domain Bacteria; kingdom Pseudomonadati; phylum Pseudomonadota; class Gammaproteobacteria; order Moraxellales; family Moraxellaceae; genus Acinetobacter; species Acinetobacter sp. A3. The sequence goes on along the minus strand of NZ_JAAZQW010000063.1, from coordinate 6,907 downwards.
ACACACAAAGCCAAAGCAAATAAACCTAAACGTCGACTGCTGCCAGATCATCTACACACCATCCGTATTGAGCATGAACCTGCATCAACCCAATGCAGTTGTGGCTGCCAGTTACGTCGTATCGGCGAAGATGTCAGTGAAAAACTGCATTTCAGACCGGCACAGTTCTACAAGGAACAGCATGTGCGTGGCAAATGGGTCTGTGATCAGTGTGACACCCTGACTCAGCAAGCGATGCCTGCCTATGTGATTGATAAAGGCATTGCTTCACCTGAACTGCTCAGCCATGTGCTGGTATCGAAGTATGCCGATCATTTACCGCTGTACCGTCAACGTCTGATCTATCAGCGGGCGGGAATCGAGCTTTCTAGATCAACGTTATCTGACTGGATAGGTCGCTGCGGTGTAGAACTGGAGCCTCTGGCCAATGCCTTAAAAGAGGTGGTGCTGCAACAGCGGGTGATCCATGCCGATGAAACACCAGTCACCATTATGCGGATGGGTGATGATGAGAAAAAACCGAAGAAAGGTTATGTCTGGGCCTATGCCACCACACAGTACAATCCAGTTCAGGCAGTGATCTATGACTTTCAAGATAGTCGTTCAGGCCAGCATGCTGAAGAGTTCTTGAAAGGCTGGCAGGGCTATCTGGTCTGTGATGATTACAGTGGTTATAAAGCACGCTTTAAATCAGGCCAGGTCATTGAGGTGGGCTGCATGGCGCATGCACGTCGTAAATTCCATGAACTGCATGTGACCGGGAAAAGTCAGGTCGCTGAACAGGCATTGGTGCTGATTCAGAAACTGTATGCGATAGAAGCAGAACTCAGGAAAAAGACCGATAGTACAGCAGAACACCGCCGCGAATACCGACAACAGCACAGCCAACCGGTGATGCAACAACTGTATGAATGGCTCAACCAACATTATCTGACGGTGCCATCGAGTTCTCCAACCGCCAAGGCCATCAATTACAGTCTGAAGCGTTGGCCAGCCTTAAGCCGCTATCTGGATGATGGCAATCTACCCATTGACAATAACTGGGCAGAGAACTCAATGCGTCCCTGGGCATTGGGACGTAAGAACTGGCTATTTGCAGGTTCGCTGCGCAGTGGCCAACGAGCAGCCAATATCATGACTTTAATCCAGTCAGCAAAGCTGAATGGGCTGGATCCGTATGCCTATTTAAGTGATGTGCTGAAAAGGCTGCCGACACATAAAGCGACCCAAATAGAAGAATTACTGCCACATCGCTGGAAATCCAACTCAAATTAAAAAATAGGCATGGGGTTCAGCGGACGCTTACGTCTGAACTACCAGCCGTTGCCTTAACTCAAAATTTTCCAGCAACAGCGAATTGCACTTTTCCAGCAGTATTTCATAATCTTCTTTCAGCTGCTCATAATCACTTTTCACCGCTTTGGTCTTAGTTTTCGCTTGCTCAATTTGCTGGGCAGGCGAAAGAATATTTTGCCCTGCTGCCTGTGCAGCTTGCTCAATAGCCTCAATTAATGCAGCATGACGGCTCTTCTTAATCGAACCCCGTTTACGTCCTGCTTCCAGTGCTACAGTATCGTTATTAATCGCAGAACCTTTTGGCAGAATTATTGGCTTATTGGCCTTTAATCGTTCTAAAGCAGCATAATAATCATTAAGTGCACCCATATTTTACACCTCAATATTAATCGTTTTAATTTTTTGAATCATTTTGTTTAAAGCCAAAATCTCACTGTCCATTTGCCCGTATAGCAGACTGTTCTGTACTTGCATATCTCGCTGCCGTTGTAGTCGCTGAACCGCTTTTTGTATTTTTTCAGCACTTGTTGCATCAAACACAGCATGGGCACAACTCAAACAGCTCGTAATAGCCGTAAAAGAAATTTTTTCGCAAGAATCAGGGTTGGTACATGCGCCAAACAAGCTAGGCTTATAGGCAATTTCACCCCTCTTCATGCGCTTAATCGTTTCATCCCGATCTGGAAAAACTTTCAATAACTGCTCACGGTCTTTTTGCAACTGTAAGTAGGTTCCTGCACCACCAAATAGCTTACTAGAGCTATTAATCACACCCTCTTCAAATTGCGCATAAGAATGCACTAAACGCTGATATTCCAGCTCTTGAATAAATTCCTTTTGGCTATCACCGGCTAAAATATTTGGAGCAAATATAGCATTATCTCGATAATACAAAGTCATTGCTTCGGTTAAATGCTTATATTGAACTGACAAAGCCCCTAAACTAATAACACCTGAACGAGCACCATACACAGCCAGTGAGCGCCTGAATTGATGGGTACAAATATTCCAATATTGACCAATTTGACAGTCTTTTTCTTCACGCCAGTTGCGGAAACCATCGAAAGCTTCTAATTCCGCCAAATCCTCTTCACAAATTCGTAGATCATCACCAACAACAGACAGGATTCGAGGTATGTAATGATTAAAACTCGAATATGAACGAATAGGTGCTCCGTTAAAGTGTGATACATAATCCGTTTCCTTCTCGATATTCAGATTTTTTTTATGTCGATATTTTTGAGAAAATCTTGTTGGAAATAAGGGATATTCCGACGGATTAGAAAAATCATAATGTGGATTAAGCAATGCATAGATCTCACCAATACTTTGCGCAGCATTAACACCAGACTTAATATCTTCAAACGTGATCCAATATGTCGATTTATTACCACCGCCATGCAGTTTAGAGGAATAACCCATCAATACATGCACAACATGCTCATTACTCTGAACAGTTTGATAGCAGTCATAAGACAGTTGATTCACTTCATTGTCCCGCATACCAGTAAACAAATGAATCCAAAGCTTAGCCATGCCTTGAATTAACGTGATATAGCGAGTTAAATTCGCGTGATTTTTAATATTATTATTTTCAAAAAAATCAGTTAAACCAAGCAAATCTCGAGCATCGGTAAAACTCGTTCCATGCTGTGTCCGTTTAAACTCGCTTGGCATCAGGGCAAAAGCCTTATCTTGCAGGATGCGCTGAAACCATTGCCGTAAGGCAGGTGCATTTTGGTTAAATTCTGTTAGTTTTTCCGACAACCCATTGATTAAATTTATATAAATTCTAGAAGGAATAAGTTTGGTTTGCGGTCCAATTTTGTTGGATTGTATCCGCAATTTGGCAATGACTTTTTCCAGATGCAAAATTGGCTTATAGACATTAAATGCAGGAATAAGGTCAGGGTATTGCTGCTGTTATGGCGCTGAGTAATTGTCAAAATTAGATTGAAATTTTAGATAATCATGGTTTAACAATGTTTGAAGTTCTGTTTGGATTTTTGGATTCAAAACAATTTGAGGAATTGATGAAATATCTGAATATTGAATGAAGTCTAGTTCTTGAGCATGAGTAAAAACGGAGATTGAAAAAAGTAGAAAAAGATAATAGTGATTCTTCATATCAAATTTATTATTTTTATGTCCATATTAACTTACTTATGGATTGTTCATTTTATATGGACACTTATGGAGTATCGATAAGGGTAAAACCTTTTTGCATCGTCTTCATAAACATTCTCCACAAATGTTTGTTAATTTAATTATAAGCTTTGTAAGCTATTTTATACTTAGCACTAAACGTGCCAACTTTTATTATAGACAATTCTCACAAAAAAACAGCACCTTATACATAAAAAAATTCAGACTATAAATTTCGCAGTATATTTTTGTTAAAAAGTGACAATAATTGTCAGATTAAAAATTTCAACTTAACAAATTTTGTCATTTTTAGAGAAGTAGATCACACTTTAAATTATTACATCATCCGTTTTTTTATGTATTTGATTTAAATTTCAGCAAATTTAAGCTATGTGTAGTAATCAATTTTGAGCTTTTTTCTACATCTATGCTTTAAACAGAGTAAACCATCTATGACACAAGCCAAGAATTTTAAAATATCAAAAGTAAAGGTTTTATAGCAAAAATCATGACCAAACCCTACCCTACCCTATCTTTCAAAGAGAGGGACATTGATTGAGAAAAAATCTATCCTAAAATAATCGGCGCATTGCTCAATTCATTTTGCTGATCTAGCAACTGACGGTCATAAAAAACATCCAAAATTTCACCAATTTCTTGTACACCTGTGATTACTGCTTGCCGATACTGCTGCTGTGCCAAACCCTGCACAATATGCGCACAGACGTCATCCCACACCTGTTGCGTGGTTGCTGTTTTAATGCCACGGTCAATCACAATTTCCACTTTGCGCTCACACAAATTCAGGTAGAGTAAAACCCCGCTGTTCAGTTCAGTGTCCCAAACACCCAATTCTGCAAATAATTGGCGCGCACGGGTATGTGTATCTATCACATACGCCAACCGCGAGGGTAAACAACCTTCAATCACCACCTGAATTTCACCTACATGCCCATGCTCGGCGGCAGTCACCGCTTCCGCAATGGCATGCTGGTCCTGTGCATTAAAAAAACGCTTGGTAGCAGGTAAATAAAAGAAATGCTTCAGCCAACGCTTTAAACAGGGTCGCGTCACCATTTCTGTTTTGGGTTGGGTAATAATTTCTGTTGTATCGGTTGTTGTTACCATGATCCTGATGCTCCTCCCCCACCAAAGCCACCGCCTCCGCCGCTATAGCCGCCGCCTCCACCAAAGCCACCGCCGCCGCGTCCGCCGCCACGCCCTGCAGAGGACAAGAAAATTTGGAAAATGGTCTGCGCAATAGCGGTAATGAGTAAAAAGAAAATTCCTGCGCCAATCATTAAACTGGTGATTAAGCCTGCGCCATTTACTAAACCTGCCACTGTACCTGCTACGGCAGCGGTTGAAGCACTTAAACGTTTTCCAACAATCAGTGAGCCAATTACCCCTGCAATTAAAATAAATAAAGCAGTGCTCAAGGTTTTTTCACGCGCCTGTTGTTCTTGTAAGGCTTGTTCCTGACGTTGTTTCAGCTCTTGCGCAGCCTGTGCGGCAACTTCAGGGTCTAGGTTTAAAATCCGTTCGATTTCTGCCAAGCCTGCATCAATGCCTTGTGCATATTGGGCTTGTTTAAAATACGGCGTAATGCGCTGGTTAATAATACGGCTCACTACAATATCAGGCAGCACGCCTTCTAGACCATACCCCGTTAAAATCTGAATACGGCGATCATTAACTGCAATTGCCATTAGCAAACCATTGTCTTGCTTGGCAGAACCCAGTTGCCATTGTTCTGCGACACGCATGGCAAAATCAAAAATATCTTCCTGCCCTGTGGTTGGAACAATCACCACGCCTATTTGTGCTTTGGCTTGTTGATGTAAATTTAAAATCCGCTGGCTGATTTGCTGTTTTTCTGCCGCAGTCAGCAAATTGGCTTGATCGACCACGGGTTGATTTAAAGTCGGCAAAGCACGGATGGATTCACCCTCTGCCATATCATTGGCAATTTGCGGTTGCTGAACAGGTGTTTCTGTAGGTGCTTGACGAGTGACAGATGTAGTCTGACCTGAGTTTGCAAGATCAGGGATAGGGTTGGCAGTTTGAGGATGCTGTTGCTGCACAATTTTACCCAGCACCACAGCTTCGGCAGTTTCATCGGTTGCGGTGGCAACTTCACTATATGCCAAGCCACTAAAACACATGACAACCATCAGCAGCAGCATCTGCGCTAGACTCATGTGGGTCTTGCTGTGCAATTGCAGCATCCAGACATCCTCCTAGGCGTTATTCAAATGAAACTTTCGGTGCTGTTTGTGCGCTTTGTTCGGCACTGAAGTTTGGTTTGGTGTCCATGCCAATGACTTTTGCGGTCATCACTTGCGGGAACTGACGTGCATAACTGTTAAAGTCTTGCACTGTGCTGATGTAACGGTTACGCGCCACTGCAATACGGTTTTCGGTGCCTTCTAGTTGTACTTGTAAATCACGGAATTGCTCATTGGCTTTTAAGTCTGGATAATTTTCTGACACCGCAATTAAACGTGATAAGGCACTGGTCATTTGCGCCTGTGCTTCCTGATATTTCTGGAATAACACAGGGTCTTCCAATACAGTCTTATCCACTTTTAAGCCTGCGACATTGGCACGTGCCTGAGTGACTTCAGTCAAGACTTGTTCTTCATGTTTGGCATAGCCTTTGACCACATTCACCAAGTTTGGCACTAAATCGGCACGGCGTTGATATTGGTTTTGGACTTCTGACCAAGATGCTGTTACGGCTTCATCTTTCACTTGTAAGGTGTTATAGCCACAGCCGCTTAATGTCAAAGTACTGGTTAAAGCCACCGCGAGCATGGTTTTTTTTGTGAAATTCATAAATTAACCTCTAAATTTTCTTTGTATTTGTTTGAAATGATTTCATTCTAACGTGAAATTCTGACCTGTTTGTGTATTTTGTTTAATCGTAAGCGTCCGCTGAACCCCATGCCTATTTTTTAATTTGAGTTGGATTTCCAGCGATGTGGTAGTAATTCTTCTATTTGGGTCGCTTTATGCGTCGGCAGCCTTTTCAGCACATCACTGAGATAGGCATACGGATCCAACCCATTCAGCTTTGCTGACTGGATTAAAGTCATGATATTTGCCGCTCGCTGTCCACTGCGCAGCGAACCTGCAAATAGCCAATTCTTACGTCCCAACGCCCAAGGTCGCATCTGGTTTTCCACCCAATTATTATCTATAGGTAGATTGCCATCATCCAGATAGCGGCTTAAGGCTGGCCAACGCTTCAGAGTGTAATTGATCGCCTTGGCGGTTGGAGAACTCGATGGCACAGTCAGTTGATGTTGGTTAAGCCATTCATACAGTTGTTGCATCACCGGTTGACTATGCTGTTGTCGGTATTCGCGGCGCTGTTCTGCCGTACCATCGGTCTTTTTCCTGAGTTCTGCTTCTATCGCATACAGTTTCTGAATCAGCACCAATGCCTGTTCAGCGACCTGAC
>NZ_JAAZQW010000062.1:0-8174 GCF_012371415.1 Acinetobacter sp. A3 | reverse complement strand
TAGTGCCGATTGAAGGTACACCGTTGGCTGAAGTAGAAAAACTAGATGTGATTGAGTGGATTCGTACCATTGCGGTTGCGCGTATTATTATGCCAAACAGTTACATTCGTTTATCTGCAGGGCGTGAATCATTGTCTGATTCAGATCAGGCTTTGGCCTTTATGGCAGGTGCGAACTCGTTGTTCTCGGGTGAAAAGTTACTCACTACACCAAATGCAGGCGAAGGCAAAGACAAACAGCTGTTCCAAAAGCTAGGTTTAGTTCCTGAACGTGCCAAACCAACCGTTGCAGAATTATCTGTAGATGCAATGGCAATTGCTTAAACTTTTAGCTTAAACCCAAAAAAACAAAGTCCCGAAATGGGACTTTGTTTTTTTGTGTCATCTTCTCTTAAGCAGCAAGATAAGTTTGTCCAGCAGCACCTTAAGAAGTGATTAAAATACCGTAGCTGGCATTCAAATACTGCCCTACTTTAATTATATCGGCACCATTGGCATGTTCTACTGTCAGTTGTTGCTGAATCGCATCATAATAAAAACGATCATAACAGTCTTGATGATGTAGTAACCACGTCAAAGTATCTGTCAAATTTTCATCTACAATATAGGTCTTTTCTTTAAAGTTTTTAGGCATCGCCATCCATCACATCTTTTAACAGGCAAGATAGCGCTATCTTAAAAGCAACTCAACCAAGCTTAAAGCCTGAACATGCAAGAAAATAGAATCTAAATACAAATGTGTCAAAATTTAGACAATAAAAAAGTGAGTTATAAAACTCACTTTTGTTGATGATGACTTATTGTGTCTTACTGTCCCCACATTTACGACACTCTAAATGCGCCCCGATTTCTTCCATTTCATCATATTCATAGATGTGTAAACAGAAAATTTGCTTTAACAGTTTGATCATATATGACATTCCTTTTGATTTTTATACATCATGTTTGTGATCTCATCCTGAGATACAAATGCCATCAAGGCTGACTGACATAAACTACTATTATCATAGTTTTTAAAAATATCAAATCCAATTTAGGAACTTTCCGATAAGCGTACATCTACATTTTTGCAAAAACAAGTCAATTATTATTTAAATCAAACAAATTCATATGCTTGTGAAGTGAGAAACAAGTATCCCAAAGCACTTAAAAAATTTCAGTGAATTAAAAACCATGAAATCGCAATAGCCAATAAAACCATCGTTTCAGATATTTCTATGCTCGCACCCACCATATCGCCCGTTATACCTTGCAATCGCAGCATAAATTTATGTCGTAGATATACCGTACAAAGGATGAAAGTCAGCACAGCGATCAAGCCAAGCCATCCCCACAGCGCAGCACTAGCAAAAGTCAACGCAATCACAATTTTTGCGCCTGTTTTGGGCAAATAAGCTTGTATAGAAGTACCCAAACCTTGAGCACGCAAATACGGTGTGCTTAAAAATAAAAGTAGTGCACTCAAACGCGCTAAAACAGGTACCAGCAGTAAAGCTGCTAAATATTGTTGCTCGAGTAGAACATAAAGTGTTGACCATTTTAGCAAGCAGCACATCAGTAGACTCAGCACACCAATTGGCCCGCTGCTTGGGTCTTTCATAATCTTTAATGTTCGTTCGGGGTCTCCAAAACCACCCACCCATGCATCTGCGGTATCTGCTAGTCCATCTAAATGCAAACCACCAGTGAGCCAAATCCAGAGAACTAAAATCAGGCTGCTACTAAGCACCAAAGGCAGAAATTGCAGCAAACTGGCAACACCCCAAAGCACAGCTCCGATTAGCAAACCCACCACAGGATAAAACAACAACGACTGCGCATTTTGTTGTGGACTCGGCAGTTGTTTTAAAGACACAGGCAAAGTGGTGAGAAATTGCAAGGCAATCCAAAACGCTGTCATTGTTGCTCCTGCATCGTCACGCTTCCATCCAAATGCAATTGAAATGAACTCAGTTGCCCTAAATCTGCCGACATTTTCAAAATATCATCTAAGGGTTGTTGCTGCGCCATCACCTTTAACAGCTTAATGACCCCACCGTGTGTGACCAGTAAAATTCGTTTTGGCTGATTCGTGTTTTTGACTTGTAAATACTGAATAAAGTCCTTCAAACCTTGTACAACCCGTTGTTGAAAATCGAACAAGGCTTCTGCCTGTGGCGGGGTAAATTGCGTAGGGGTCGTCCAAAATTTTGCTAAATCTTCAGGATATTCTACATATAAAGTCTGGGTTGAAGCCGCTTCCCAAGTACCAAAATGCATTTCCTGAAACTGGGCATCAATATAAAGTGGCAATTGCTGTTCGCCAGAAAAATCCTGAGCAAAATTCAAACAACGCTGCAAAGGAGAACTCAGAATCATATCCCATTGCAGACCATGATCCAGCGCAGTATTCACGGTTTGCTGCATTGTTTTCCAGCCTTTGGACGTTAAAGCATCATCGGTTGAGCCACGCAAAGTATGGCTCAATGCTGTTTCTCCATGCCTTAATACATCTAGCCTGAGCATGAAGTTACTTTCTCGCCAATGACTGCTGCTTCTGCAAAAGTTGCCATTTGATTATGCAAGGCACAGGCCAGCTGGATGATGCCCAAAGCAGCACCTGCACCACTGCCCTCACCCAAACGTAAATTTAGATTTAATAATGCCTGCGCATTTAACTCTTCCAATAAACGGCGGTGGCCATATTCTGCCGACTGATGTCCAAACAACATCCATTCACGCACCTGCGGGTTTAGACGGACAGCAACCAATGCCGCAGCACTACTGATAAAACCATCCACCACTATAGGCATACCTAGCTGTGCACAGCGGATATATGCGCCCACCATAGCCGCAACTTCTAAACCACCAACAGCACAAAGGGCTTTAAAGGCATCTTGTTTTACATAGTCTTGATGTAGCGCCAAAGCTGCATCAATCACCTGCTTTTTATGTTGTAATTGTGCAGTGTCAATACCTGTTCCCACACCTGTGAGTGCTTCTGCAGGTGCTTGCAATAAAAAGCAAGATAAGGCCGATGCAGAGCAAGTATTCCCAATCCCCATTTCACCTGCAACATAGATTGAGGCCTGTTGCGCAACAGCATCTTCAACACTTTTACGCCCTAAAGCCATAGCCTGCATACACTCTTGCTCGGTCATGGCAAGCGTTTTAGCAAAATTTGCTGTACCAGCACGAATACAATGTCGCTCTACGCCCGCATAGTCATACGCATCGCCCACTGAACCACAGTCAATCACTTGTAGTTGTGCCTGATACTGTTTAGCAATGACGCTGATACATGCGCCACCCGTCGCAAAATTTTGCAGCATTTGTCGTGTCACCGCTTGCGGATAGGCCGAAATATTTTCTTCCATGACGCCATGATCACCTGCAAAAATGCAAATCCACGGACGTTCAATATTCGGTTGCGCTGTGCCTTGTAAAGATGCCAGTTGAATTGCGACATTTTCAAGTTCAGCTAACGACCCTGTAGGTTTTGTCAGTTGAAGCTGTCTTTGGATTGCCTGCTGTTTCATCTGCACATTGGGTGTTTGACATTCAGCTAACCACCAAGTCATGAATTCTCTCCTTTTAAAAGCATTGGAAAACCAGCAACACAAAACTGGACTTTGTTTGCAATTTGCCCTAACTGTTGATGTAGCCGCCCTGATTCATCTACAAATTTTCGGGTGATTTCCCCTAGTGGCACAACACCTAAACCTGTTTCATTGCTCACCAAAATAATATCGGCCTGCAAATGAGGTAAAACTTCAAGTAATGCTACAATTTGTTGTTCAGCAAAGTTTTCTACCGTTTGCATCAGTAAATTACTCATCCACAAAGTCAGACAATCTACCAAAATCACATGATCTGGATGATCCAGCATTTTTAACTGTTGCGCCAAATATAAAGGTTCTTCACGCAATTGCCATGACTGCGGACGCTGTTGCTGATGATGCTGAATCCGTGCCTGCATTTCGGCATCGCCTGCTTGTGCGGTTGCCACATAAATAACCGTTTTGCCAAATTGCTGTGCACTTTGTTCGGCTAGGCGACTTTTCCCAGAACGTGCACCGCCCAAAATAAGTTGAATCATGATGCTCCCAAAGGAAATTGATAGCTTGTAAAAAGTGGCCCTTGTAATGTTTTCGCCTGATAATATCCAAAACTTAAATGCTGAATATTCAAATCGAAATGTTGCACTATAGTGTTTTGAATACGCTCTAAAATATAATTAGTTGAATGTTCAGCTTGATACAGCCCCAAAGTAATATGCGGATGATACTGCAAAGCAGCAATTTCCGCTCCTGCTGTGCTTAAAGCCTGACGAATACGGCATAATTGCTGAGCATGATCTTGCACATCTACAAACAACGCGCTGTTAAAGCTATTGATTCCGCCAATCTGCAATTGAAAAGGTTGCAATTGCAAATGTTGTAGCGCCTGTAATTGTCGCTGAAACTGTTGTTCAACAAAGTCATCATCCCAGTGTTTTTTTACGGCGGAAAAACCACAAATGTATAAAGTGATATGAAACTGGCGGGTATTAGGAGTCAATAATAAATCAGAAAATTGCTGTTTTAATTGTTCTAAATATTGAACTAAAGCAGGATGCTCAATGCTTAAGTACCACAACGCATAATGCTCACGCCCACGATGCCATTCAGGATAATCATGCTGCTGTGTGGGAATAACAAACTGATTGGCTTGAATAAACACTGGATAATTCAATAAATTAAGGCGACTCATGGTAAAACATTCATAGCGCAATGAACATGAAAATAATGCAGCTTCAGCTGAATATTTTTCAGGATCATTTCTGGGTACTGCTTATTTCACCTCAAAACACATTTTTTAAGCTTGCAAATTCTCAGTGAATAGATGGTTGAAAACGACATGAAATGCTATGCTGAAATTAAGATCAAGTAGACTGATCTACGTAATAAAAAATCTACACAAGTGTCTAAATCATGATGAACAACGCTGGAGTTTATGATGCAACAAGAATTGATATGTTATAAGCAACTTCCAATTTGGAATCATGATTCAATTCCGCAAGGTTTTAAGAAACAACACAACACGCAAGTAGGCACTTGGGCAAAACTTACCATTTTAAAAGGTGAAATGCTTTTCTCGATGCTGCATGAATCAGGCGAAGTGCAATCTGAGCATGTTTTTTCTGTGCAAAACCAACCGCCTTTTATTGAGCCGCAAGCTTGGCATAAAATCGTATCTGCCAGTGAAGACATTGAATGTCAGCTCAGTTTTTATTGTTTAGCTCAAGATTATTTTGTCAAAAAATACAAATTAAGCCCAACCCATTCTGAAATTATAGCCGCACTGCCGCAGTTACCCGTTGGCAAAGCTTTAGATGTTGGTTGTGGTACAGGCCGCAATGCGCTGTATTTGAGTCAGCATGGTTTTCAGGTCGATGCTTGGGATGGTAACCCGACCAGTATTCAAAAATTGAATGAAATTATTGAAGCAGAGCAAATCACTACCATTCAAACTGCGGTGCGTGACTTGAATCAGGATTCATCTATTTCAGGGCAATATCACTTTATTAATTGTACTGTGGTGATGATGTTCTTGGCACCTGAAACTACTCCAAAACTCATTCAAAATATGCAAAAAGCCACTCTTTCACAGGGTTACAACTTAATTGTTTGTGCAATGGATACTGAAGACTACCCTGTACAACAAGACTTCCCTTCTAGCTTTAAAGCGGGTGAATTAAGTGCGTGTTATGCTGATTGGGATATTGTGAAATACAATGAAAATGTAGGTGAGTTACACCGTACAGATGCTGCAGGTGATCGAATTAAGCAGCGTTTTGCGACCTTGTTAGCAAGGAAAAAGTAATAGTGATAAGATGCTGAAAGCAAGTACTTTATAACGTTAGTGAACCGTACCGGGTTTGTCGGAGACTCAATATTCTGAGAGACTATTCCGATGAAAAAACCAAACTATACCCCCGAAATTAGAGAAAGAGCGGTTCAATTACTAATTGAATCTGAAAAAGATTATCCTTCTACTTGGGCAGCAATCACAGCTATTGCGCCTAAAATCGGTTGTACTCCTGAAACATTGCGTGTTTGGTATTTAAAGCATATGGATCAACTAAATCCTGCCAAAGTACAACAGATATCTGACCAAGAAAAAATGAAGCAAATGGAACGTGAAATTAAAGAATTAAAGCGTGCCAATGAAATTCTACGCAAAGCAGCCGCTTTTTTCGCCCAGGCGGAGCTCGACCGCCCACACAAATAATGGTGGTTTTTATCCATAATAATAAAGAGCTGTACGGAGTCGAGGCGATTTGTAGAATTTTACCGATCGCCCCTTCAACCTATTATCGGACTCTAGATCTCTGTGATGAGAAGCATTGCACGATCGAGGCATGCCAAAGAATGTGATTCATCATTCCGATAGAAGTGTTCAATATCTTTCTATTCGCTATACCAATCGTTTTGAAGCAGCAAATTTACGAGCATCAGTCGGTACAACGGGTGATTCATACGATAATGCTTTGGCTGAAACGGTGAATGGCTTATACAAAACAGAGGTGATTGAATATCTATAAGCAGATTGGCAAGGTTTAGCACATGTACAACTTGCGACACTAAATTGGGTAGATTGGTTCAATAAAGAGCGTGTACATAGTGCACTAGGTTATGTATCGCCTTTTGAGTTTGAAGCAATGTACTATGATAAGGTTAACACGTTAGGTCAGGTGGCCTAACTTAAATAAAAAAGTCTCCGACAAACCCGGTACGGTTCAGTGCACGGTAGGGCTTACATACGCGAGGACGAAAGCTGTATTTCTTGGCGCAGTCGAGCAGTTTGGGATTCCATTTATGCTGCCCCTCCTGATAGGCATCCCGTTCAATCATGATCGTTTTAGCGTTATCAAACAGGATTTCTTGAGGTACTCCTGCAAAGAACTGAAATGCATTTTCTAGACCATCGATCCATGCATCGGTACGTTCATGATCATAAAATTTCACGAAAGTCGCTCTGGAATACCCTAATGTTGCGACAAAGGCTTTTAAAGTCGTGTTGTTGCGTCGAATTGTCGTGAAATCTACCTGCATTTGTTGGCCAGGTTGGGTTTGAAAACGAATGATCGGTTCCGGTTGAGCAACTGGTTTTAATGTTGCAAGATATTCCCTCAAGATCCTGATCTTTCCTGGATATCCCAACCCTAAAATTTCCTGGTAGAGCACAACAGCAGGAATCCATTCAGGATGAGCTGCGTTTACACGTTGGAGTAAATAGGCTTTATATGGGTCAAGGATACTTATTCTAGGCTGTATACGCTGATACTGAGGTGTGGTGTTTTGCCGTAAATATTTACGTACGGTATTTCTGGACACCCCCAGTTCACGAGTAATAGCTTTAATAGATTTACCTTGCTGATGAAGTATTTGGATTGTCACTGCTTGCTCCAAAGTTAACATGTTGAGCAGTCCAAAATGACCGCTATATTAACCAAGGGGGGGCAGTTTTTAAATGCCATTAGGGGGTCATTTTTACACTGCCGCTAACAATTATTTACAGCAGCACGACCTGTAAAGGATTTTCCAGGAGTGTTAAAAGACTTTGATTTAGAGCAAGGCTGGCTGTGGGTGTCAGATAAGGAGATTCATGGGAGACAGGATGATGGACGCATACTGCCTTTATGTGACTTTCTTAGAAATGAACTGAAATGCTATCTGAAATATTTAAGAAAGAATACTGCGAGTATTGCTGTACATATAGAGAACGGTTCACAGTATATCGATGATATATTTGAGAGTAAGAAGCCATTACTGGGGGTATTTCTTGATCACCACTGGCAGCCATTGAGTCCTGCCATTGTGGCTCAATTTACTGAAGGCATGCAGCTTGATCATGCCAACTGGCTCAGACATACCACACGTGCATTTCTCACTGACAAAGCTGAGGAATCTTTAATTCTTGCGCTGTTTGGACATGAAAAGAATCAGCAGGAAATAGGTAATCGTTATTCTAGCCTTCTTATAAATGCTTATCGAACACTAGCTAATACACTCAATGAAATGAAGGATTTTTTTCAGATTGACGGAATGTGTGAAGACATTGGAGATCTTTAGATGTAAGCATCCGGCTAACACAGCCTTACCAAGCGATCCTATAAGCCTTAATTTAGTTCCCACCTAAAAACAAGTGGGG
>NZ_JAAZQW010000061.1:0-8976 GCF_012371415.1 Acinetobacter sp. A3 | reverse complement strand
TCAAACCAAATGGCAATATTTCCGCGACTCATGAGTGCTCGGTTATATGCGGGCCAATTGGTTGTGCGGTAGATTTTCTGTGTAGGCTTATTCATTTGGAAATTATATCGCTGAAAAAGCCTTTACAGATAGGTTTGTGCAACAAAGCCAATATGAGGTATAAAAAAACCCGCATAATAGCGAGCAGGTTCCGATATTTGATCCAGACTTTGGATTTTATAAAAATTATATTTCTAGATGATTTTGAATATTTTTCCACTTAAAGTACTTTGAAAAAACATTTCAAAACTAGGTCGAATATCTTCACCATCAACGGTGATATGTTTTATATTCAAATCAGATTGTGTGGTGGCAAACTCATGATCCACTGTGGCTTGAATAGCCTGTTTAACACCAAACTGGTCTTTGACGATGAGAGTCTGTTTAAGCATATGTATCCCCTTAAAAATTGTAGTGGAAAGTCCACATAAACTATTGATGCTTGTTGATTTTGTCTCTAAGCAACTTTATGACTTAATTTAAATAGCTGATTTAGGGACGTGTAGAATGTACGGCCATCCAAATTTAAATCAACCTCGATTCCAGATTCCAATAGAACTCTTTTACCGACTTCAATTTGTTTGAAACCTTGACGTGTATTTTGCATTTTATGAAGAGGGATTAATGAAACAATAATTTCAGTACCATTTTTAGATTTTGCAATTAAATCATTTATTTTTAACAACTTATTTCCTATTTATTAGATAATTTTTAAAACATTTTAAAGTATAAAAAAAGCACTCTGAGTGCTTTTTATTACTGCTTATTACTACTTAGATAGCAACAATATTTACAGCATTCGGTCCTTTTTGACCTTGAACTACACTGAATTCAACTTGCTGGCCTTCAAATAAGGTCTTGAAACCTGAATTCGCGATTTCGCTGAAATGAGCAAAAACGTCTGGACCTGATTCTTGTTGAATGAAACCAAAACCTTTAGTTTCGTTAAACCACTTAACAGTACCTTTAACAACATTTGAGTTTGACATAATATATCCTACTAATTTTTAATAATTTTAGTCATTTTATTGACTGATTAATAACTTTGAAAATAATAAAGAATGAGACTTAAAATCTAAAAAACGAAGGATTATGACTAAAACTGCGATACTTAAGGAAGATTTACCGAAACGAGACTTTTTTCTAGTTGAGTTAACTATACACTAAAAATAGTAAAAATCAAGTTTTCTTATATATATTCATTAAAACCAATAAAATAAGATTAAACTAATTAAAAAATCCAGTAAAATCATATTTTTATTTAAAATATAACAATATAAGATAATTTGTAGAGTCGAGTTAGATTGATAAATAATGAATGCGATTATATAGTTCCGTAATAACAATATTGATGTTTTTAATTTCGGGAATGATGATTTTCTCCCATATGCAAGTCATAGATAAACCGCCAAATTTTATAGCTTTAAACTCTGTACACGACAAATTTCACTGAATCATTATCCTATCGGACTTCCACCTTCTCAAAATAGCTAGAACTTTCCTAAATTCTTCTTTTTTTCCAAAACAACTTAAACGCTGAATCGCTACTTGAACATAGTCTAAACCATAGCGAAATAAACTCATTGAAAATCGTCCATGCTTCTTTATTTCTATGGCTTTCATTTGGTCATGTCGCCATTCACCCGTTAAGTAGCAGCAACAGAAGGCTATAGCTAAGACCGCAATCAATTTTTTAACTCGTCTAGGGTCTGTCAAGCGAGTCTTTTCAAGATTAAACCCGTGCCCTTTGAGACAACTGAATAAGGTTTCAATTTCCCAGCGTAAGGCATAATCACGAATTGCATCAGCAGTAAAAGTAGGAGAAACGACGAGTAAAAGCTCTCCATTTTCTAGCCGTAGCGCACTAAGATACAGTTTCACTCGACCAACCCAAACCCGTCGTTTACGGCATTCAATTTGACTAACTTGAAGATGGCGAAATAAATCACTAATTTTATAATTCTTTCCTAAATAATTGGTGACAATGAATTTTTTTTAACACGAATACAGAAGTTGAGGTCTTTTTGAATTAACCATGTAAACCACTGCTCACCGATAAACTCTCTGTCTGCAAACACATTCACAATACAATCTTTACCAAACTAGATATAAAGCGTTGAATCAAAGCAATACGCTCTTTGGTATCTGAGTTTCCACGTTTATTGAGAAATGTCCAAACAATAGGTATAGCTATTCCACGATAGACGATCGCCAACATCAGGATATTAATATTTCTCTTTCCCACTCCCAATTGGTTCTATCCAAAGTCAGTTGCACTTTGTCGAATGAAAACATGTTGAAAATCAACTGAGAAATTTGCTGATAATCAAAATACTGACCCGCAAAG
The DNA here is from genome assembly GCF_012371415.1 of Acinetobacter sp. A3. Lineage (NCBI taxonomy): Bacteria > Pseudomonadati > Pseudomonadota > Gammaproteobacteria > Moraxellales > Moraxellaceae > Acinetobacter > Acinetobacter sp. A3. The sequence goes on along the minus strand of NZ_JAAZQW010000061.1, from coordinate 6,590 downwards.
AAGCGCTGCATACGTCGATAAAATGATTGTGGTAAGCACTTGATGGGTAATGATTTAGATGCAGAAGAAAGATTACATGTCTGCTTTAAAATGATAGCAAGCATGATGAGCGTAAAGCATTTTAAATGCGACTTGTTCGATTTTAGAGATTTGTTTAAGATGAGATATAACTCATTGAGATGTTGAATAGCATTCGTCGTCAGAAAACAAATATTGTGACAGTATTTCAATGGGTTATCCATTTTGTCGTGTACAGAGATACCTTTTATAAATATTCATAAGTCTAATGGATACTTCAATTTTAAATAAAAACTGTAACTTTACCTGATCTTATACTTTCATTTAATATAATGGCTGTTATCCGACATAGACACCAACATATCAAACAGTCCGCTAAGAAAATTGCAAAAGCGCATATTCTAAAAGCGGACATTTTTACTTTGGAGAAACTGGACATTTCTACTCTGGGCTTACATCTCATATCTTTCCTTTAATTTTCAATAACATAATAAACACCTAACAGCCCATTTTCTCCAATCGGGGCTTTTTTTATGATTTATCACGTTCCACGCTTACTTCTTGAGCAATGTTCCATAACTTTGATTAACCAGAGTGAATAATCAAATATAGGTGCATAGGTTTGTTTTTCGAAAAAATCTTATGAAATGATGGATTACAACAAGATTACAGCAAGTTTTTGTTTTAACTTTTGCTTTAACATTTTTCGTTAAACAGGAATTTTTTGGCGCGTGTGGCGCTGGGTGGTGCCCATCATTCCAGACAATCAAAATTTGGCTTAGTACATAGTATTAACAGTGAATTTTTGATATATAGTGTTTTATCATCAAAAAAAGTTACAAGTAAAAATACATGGGGGGTAAACATGGTTTGGATATTTTTAATGGTATTAATAGCTATGACCATAATATTTTTTATAAAGAATCAGAATAGAAAATATAGTAAACCTAAAATTTTAAAAAGCTCAAAACGCTCAAAAAACTTTAGATGGTAATTCATTAATTAGATGCCCCCACTTTCGTTGCTCATTCTACTACTGGTCGCTTTAAGATTTTATAGGACTTGATAAAACTTGATGTTATTTAAAGTGTCACTTTAGGGTGCCACCCAAAGTAACGTCATAGTGATTGGAATCTACAACCTAAAACCAATGGTTTATAAGCCGTGAAACATCATCTTAGCAACGATTAAAACAATTCTTAGATTTATACGTGACACTAAAAAGCCAGTACATATTGAACTGGCTTTTTCTCAATTTATATAACGTGCATTATGTAAATTTTAGCAAATCTAAACTGGCAGCCTAACTTAAGTAACTGATGTTAGATAATAAGTATGTTTTTGAGCATCTTCGCCACTACATGTTGCAGTCGATTTTTTTAAAATTTACAACATATAGAATGGATGCGTAACCTCAGTTAAATAAACTGTCTCCAATATATTGGTCCCAACATCCTTAAAAATCTGACTGCATATTTTTCCCCTGTGGAACAGCATGCCCAGCAGAGTTAAATGAAAAAATGAGATTTTATCTCGAAAATCTTTGTTATTTTTAAGATCGTATATGATTTTAGAAATTTGAAAGAAACCCAAACTTTAAAAATATTTGAATCATGGGCATACAATATGAAAATCAAGTTAATCACGCTGACATTTGCACTATCCGCAGCCTCACTGGCAAACGCACATGATCATGAACAGTTAATCAGTAATGATGACCAACTGTTTAGTCCAGAAATCACCTCTAAAATCACTGAGCACAAACCTGTTTCATTAGATTTTATTGCTAGTGTAATTGGCACCCCAACTCAGACGGTATTAAAAGAAAAGTTAGGTGAGACTAAAAACGTCATAGTGATTAGCGATGCTGAAATCTTGTATTACGGTGTTCAAATCACCGATCAGGCAAATAAAAAATGTTCTGTCTCTTTTATTTTCGACCGTGAAAATGGCAAGTTAAGTACATCGGCAGATTTGGTCAGCTTTCATCCAGTAGAATGTGAATTAGCCGTTGCCCAAAAATTAGATTAGTCTTTCTTTGTTAACATCATTATATATAATGATTGGGTTTTTATTACAATCTAAATTAGCTTTAATCTTTCTATAATCCCATCATAAATCTGCTTTACAACCAGCCAGCTAAGATATTTTCTCTTACACCAATAAAGGATAGATACAATGAGCCAAGATATTAAAAAGTGTCCAGTCACGCATCTGACCACTGATGCAGGGGCACCTGTTGTTGATAATCAGAATAGTATGACAGCAGGGCCACGGGGGCCTTTACTCGCACAAGATTTATGGCTCAATGAAAAACTAGCTAACTTTGTTCGCGAAGTGATTCCTGAGCGTCGTATGCATGCCAAAGGTTCAGGTGCTTTTGGTACATTTACAGTGACCCATGACATTAGCCAATATACTCGCGCTAAAATCTTCTCTGAAGTGGGCAAAAAAACTGAAATGTTTGCTCGTTTCTCTACCGTTGCAGGTGAGCGCGGTGCTGCCGATGCAGAACGTGATATTCGTGGTTTTGCCCTGAAATTCTATACCGAAGAAGGTAACTGGGATTTAGTCGGTAACAACACTCCTGTGTTCTTCTTCCGCGACCCTCGCCAGTTCCCAGACCTAAACAAAGCCGTAAAGCGTGACCCACGCACCAACCTTCGTGATGCAACCAACAACTGGGATTTCTGGACATTACTGCCAGAAGCATTACACCAAGTTACCATTGTGATGTCTGACCGTGGTATTCCAGTCGGTTATCGTCACATGCATGGTTTTGGTAGCCATACTTATAGTTTCATTAATGCTAACAATGAACGCTTCTGGGTGAAATTCCACTTCCGTACGCAACAAGGGATTCAAAACCTGACCGATGCAGAAGCAGCAGAATTAGTTGGTCGTGACCGCGAAAGCAGCCAGACTGACTTGTACAATGCGATTGAACGTGGTGATTTCCCGAAATGGACGCTGTTCGTACAAATCATGCCTGAACTTGAGGCAGAACAAGTGCCATATCACCCATTTGACCTGACCAAAGTTTGGCCTAAAGGTGACTACCCTCTCATTCAAGTGGGTGAGTTTGAGCTGAATCGTAACCCAGAAAACTACTTCCAAGATGTTGAACAAGCCGCCTTTGCACCAAGCAACCTTGTTCCAGGAATCAGCTATTCACCAGACCGCATGCTGCAAGCGCGTTTAGTTAACTATGCTGATGCTGCTCGTTACCGTGTAGGCGTGAATCATTCACAAATTCCTGTAAATGCAGCACGTTGCCCTGTGCACTCAAACCGTCGTGATGGTCAAGGTCGTATGGATGGCAACTATGGCAGTTTGCCACACTACGAGCCAAACAGCTTCCACCAATGGCAAGAGCAGCCACAATACCGCGAACCTGCATTAAAAATCCGTGGTGATGCAGATTTCTGGGATTACCGTGAAGACGATAACAACTATTTCAGCCAGCCACGCGCATTGTTCAATCTAATGAACCCCGAGCAAAAACAGGCACTGTTTGATAATACCGCACGTGCGATGGGCGATGCGCTAGACTTCATTAAGTACCGCCATATTCGTAACTGTTACGCATGTGATCCTGCTTATGGTGAAGGTGTTGCTGCGGCGTTGGGCATGACTGTTGCGGATGCGCAAGCTGCACGTGCAACTGATCCAGCTTTTGGACAACCTGGTTTTCTGTAATAGCGATTTAATTTTTTAAGCGAAAAAAGTAGGAGGACATTTTATCCTCCTACTTTTTTGTCTAATGGAGATGATCTTAAATAAACTGAACCGTACCGGGTTTGTCGGAGACTCAATATTCTGAGAGACTATTCCGATGAAAAAACCAACCTATACCCCCGAAATTAGAGAAAGAGCGGTTCAATTACTAATTGAATCTGAAAAAGATTATCCTTCTACTTGGGCTGCAATCACAGCAATTGCGCCTAAGATTGGTTGTACTCCTGAAACACTTCGTGCCTGGCATCAAAAGCATTTAGATCAGCAAAATCCTATTAAAGTACAACAGATATCTGATCAAGAAAAAATGAAGCAAATGGAACGTGAAATTAAAGAATTAAAGCGTGCCAATGAAATTCTACGTAAAGCAGCCGCTTTTTTCGCCCAGGCGGAGCTCGACCGCCCACACAAATAATGGTGGATTTCATCCATAACAATAAAGACTTATATGGTGTTGATGCGATTTGTAGGATTTTACCGATCGCAGCTTCAACCTATTACCGAACTTTAGATCTCGCTGACAAGAGATGGCTCCGTAAATTTGAACAACACCTATAAGTGATATTTTGCTCCCCAAATGATGTTATAAACATCGATATATGGAGTATTTTATGGCACGTAGACCAAGAAGAAATCATTCAAATGACTTTAAAGCTAAGGTAGCACTTGCTGCAATTAAAGCAGAAAAAACACTTGCTGAATTGAGTGCTGAATTTGATGTTCATCAAAACCAAATTATCGACTGGAAAAATCAATTGATTTCGGCTTCCTCGCAAGCCTTCGATCAATCAAAAGCTCCAGCAGAACCACCCATTGATCTAAAAAAACTACATGCAAAAATCGGTGAGCAGGCATTAGAAATTGATTTTTTAGAAGGTGTGTTGAAGAAACTGGGCCGCTTCAACCACAAAAGTTAATCGACGACTCACTTCAGATTTCAGTATCTAAGCAAGCTAAGCTGCTGAAAGTCTCCCGTGGTTGTTATTACTATCGCCCAAAACCTGTGAGTGAATCAGATCTGAAGCTGATGCGCTGTATGGATGAGTTACATATGCAATACCCTTTTGCAGGTAGCCGTATGATGCGTGATTTATTGAATCGTCAAGGACATCATATAGGACGACGTCATACACGTACTTTAATGAAGAAAATGGGCATTAATGCGTTATATCGTAAACCAAATCTAAGTCAGGCCAATGAAGCTCACCGTAAATATCCATATCTGCTCAAAGGATTGAATATTCAACGGAGTAATCAAGTGTGGGCAACGGATATAACATATATCCCTATGGCAAAAGGCTTCGTCTACTTATATGCTGTGATTGATTGGCACAGCCGTAAGGTGCTTGCCCATAGCGTATCGATTAGTATGGAGGTTGCATTTTGTATAGAAACATTAAATGAAGCTATTGAAAAATATGGCCGACCTGAAGTCTTTAATACAGACCAAGGCAGTCAATTTACCAGTGATGCGTTTATTGAAGTGTTAAAATCAAATGACATCCAAATCAGCATGGACGGTAATCTTGCGCAGCATCGCTGCTCATAGGTCGATAATGTGATGATTGAACGATTATGGCGGAGCGTTAAATACGAGGAGGTTTATCTCAAAGCCTACAGCAATGTTTTTGATGCGAAAAAGCAATTAAATGCATATTTTGAATTTTATAATTTGAAACGACCTCATTCGAGTCTGGACAAAATGACTCCAGATGAGTTTTACTATGACCAGCTACCACAACAAAATAAGGTAGCTTAACTAGAGCAGAATATCACTTATAAATAAGCTTTTAGTTGTTCAAACAAGTGGGACCACCTCTAAGTGACGACAAGTTTAGTATCTCGCAGTGATAAAATTGCTGGTTCAGTTATTTGGGGTAACTGTTCTAATAACCAGTCTGGTAATTTTTTTAATTCAGTCGGTTGCATTTTTAGTTATCCTATTTTTAATAATTTCAACTTGTTACATACGTTACACAACATAATTTATGCAAGTTCAGTATAAGGAACCCGGCGCAAGTACAAAGATTTTTGACATAAACTGATCACACTTATATTCATCACAAGACATAAAAAAGAGCGCACGGAGCGCTCTTGATGCGAGCTTTTAAAGCTCAGCTGAACTTTTCGGGACTTCATACCGGATATAAGACGCAAATGTCAGGTAATTAATCCCCTGAAATAAAATATCAATCGCCAGAAACAGGCCCAGGACCCAAAACGGTGCATCTGGGGATTGCAAAATCACAATCCCTGCCAGCAGGGTCAAGATGCCTGAAAATAAAGTCCAGCCCCATCCACCCAGAGCGCGAAACAAAAGGCTATTCAAGATCCGGATGATACCTGCAATAATTAGAATAATCGCCAGAATATGGGTCAGGACCACCGCGGTCTGTAGCGGTGTACTGAACGCATAATATCCGGCAAGCAAGTATAAAAGACCGAATAAGGCCCAGAACCAGCGAAAACCGCCATGAAAAATTTTAAATGCAGCAACAAAATGCAGAATCCCGCCGATCATCATCAGTACGCCAAACATGAATACCACGGACAAGGTTGCAAAGGGTAAAGTCGCTAGCAAGACCAGACCAAAAATCACTAGTAAAATGCCCAGCCCCAGATACCATTTTCGCTTTTGATGCAACTGACTACGTACCAAGTCATTGCCTACTGTTTTCATCTTTTCTTCTCAAGTGATGTCTTATTTGACTGATCATACTTTAAAACTTGATTGGCTTTAGAAGAATCTTACGTTTCCTGTTCCTTAAAATGTAGTCAAACATACTCAAGGACTAATTCGCACTCTGTTAATGTCTTGTTGCCAAGCGTGTAAC
>NZ_JAAZQW010000060.1:0-9859 GCF_012371415.1 Acinetobacter sp. A3 | reverse complement strand
TTACACGCTTGGCAACAAGACATTAACAGAGTGCGAATTAGTCCTTGACTATGTTTGACTACATTTTAAGGAACAGATCAAACATGCGGGCACATCTTTCAGTCATTACCCTTGCGGTAGAAGATTTACAACGTGCACTTGAGTTCTACCGTGACGGTCTAGGGCTTGCCACTGAAGGCATTATTGGTCAGGAATTTGAACAAGGTGCTGTCGTATTTTTTGAACTGCAAGCGGGGCTAAAACTGGCATTATGGTCTAAACACAGCTTACAACAGGACATTGGCTTCGCCCCTGCCGAACAAGGCACAGCACAAATCACTTTGGGCCATAACGCACATAGCCCACTTGAAGTAGATCAGGTATTAAAGCAAGCGCAAAATGCAGGTGCAAAAATTTTAAAACCTGCACAGAGCACCTTTTACGGCGGCTATGCAGGTTATTTTCAGGACTTAGATGGTCATATTTGGGAAGTCGTTTATAGCCCTTGCTGGGAATAAACCTTTCACTAAAAATATGTCCTTTTAGTGAAATATCGCTTGAAGCACGGTATTTAAGTATTTAATGCAGGGTCTTCACGGGTATGCCGATCGACCACCACACTGATCATCATATCGCCCTGCACATTCACCACGGTACGCACGGTATCTAGTAAACGATCTATGGGCAATAAAATTGCAATCGCCTCTGCGGGCAAACCAACCGACTGCAATACCATAATCATGGTCACCATTCCTGCACTAGGAATACCTGGCGCACCGAGTGAGGCAATCATGGCCGTCGCACAGACAATCAGTTGTTGCCCTAAACTTAAATCCAGCCCCATTAAGTTGGCAATAAACAGTGCTGCGGCCGCCTCATACAAGGCCGTTCCATCCATATTCAATTGTGTACCTAGCGGAATCACAAAGCCTGCTGTTTGCGGCCGTACACCTAAATTTTCCTGTGCACATTTCATAGACAGCGGCATGGTGGCCGAACTGGAACTAGTGGCAAAAGCAGTGATCAGCGCCGCACGTGTACCTTTAAAAAAGGTGATCGGATCCATCTTGCCAAAAACCCATAACAGCAAAGGCAACACCACCGCACCATGAAAAATGGTGGTACCTGTCACAACGGTGGCAAACTCTGCCAAACGGCTAAGTACTGAAATATCTTCAGTGGCGACCAACTTGGCCAATAAGGCAAAAATACCAAATGGTGCCAGTTTCATTACCCAACCAATCATCAACATCATAATTTCAAAGAATTGCTGGCTGAGTTTACGAACCGTTTTAAAATGCTCACCGCCTTTAACCAGCGCCACACCCACCAACAAGGCAAAAATCACCACCGCCAAAACATTGCCTTCAGCAAAAGCTTTAAATGGATTGATTAAGGTGTTTTGAATGAAGTTGGTAAAAAAAGAAGAGGGTGTGAGCGTGTCTGGGGTTTGATGCTGCGCCATCGCATCCTGAAACATCACAATATCCACACCTTTGCCGACAGCAAATAAATGTGCACAGGCCAAACCTAAAATTAAAGCCAGTGTGGTGGTAGTAACACAACATGCCAAAGTAATTTTCCAGACTCGACTTAACTGCCCCACGGCTTGTAAATTCGATACCCCGACCACAATCGAGCTAAAAATAAGCGGGATTAACAGCATTTTCAGTAAGCCGATAAAAATACTGCTCACAATGCCTATGCCATACAAACTGGCTGAAAAAAATGCGGTATCTGGAAATAAATTCAGTATAAAACCAAACACCACACCCAAAATTGCGGCAATGAATATTTGTGTATTGAGGCTCATACGCTGTTTAATTTTTTAATATGATGTGTGGACTATGCCATGCAGCGTGGGTTGAATCGAGAAATATTTTTAGGCACAGCCCAAACGCAATTATATAAGCAATAAAAAACCGACTGCATAACAGTCGGCCAATTAAGGTAAATTTCACCCAAAATGTATTATTGAGTTTCAATTTCACGTAAACGAATCAGACCTTCTTGGCTGGTACTACACACCAATTCACCATTTTGCCACATGCGCCCAAAGTTCAAACCACGTGAACTGCTGCTAATGGTCGCATCCATGTCATATAACATCCAGTCATCTACACGGAATGGCTTATGGAAATACATGGCATGGTCAATACTGGCACACTGCAAACTTGGCGATAAATAACTTAAACCATGTGGGCGAAGTGCTGTCGTCATTAAAGTTAAGTCTGAATAAAATGCGGCAATAGCCTGATGTAAAGAGACTTCATCCACTTCTGGGGCAATCGCATCGTGTGTGCGAATGTAGTGCGCATAAACAGGCGCTTCAGGCTGGGGTAAAAAAGGATTGCTCGGGTTAATTGGACGAATTTCAACATGACGATCACGCATAAAACTGGCGCGAACGTTTTCAGGTACAAATTCAACAATATGCTGTTTTAATTCAGCTTCATTTTTTAAAAGTTCAGCGGCTGGATAATTCGGCTCTGAAATTTGATAGTTCAAGCCTTCTTCCAATGGCGCAAACGACACCATTGCCGTAAAAATAGTACGTCCATGCTGAATCGCACGCACCTGACGGCTAGAAAAACTTTTACCATCACGTAAGCGGTCAACTTCATAAATAATGGGTGCATTGACATCACCACCAAATAAGAAATAAGCATGTAAGGAGTGCGCAGGACGATCTGTAGTATTAGAAGCAGCACGCAAAGCCTGTCCTAAAACCTGCCCACCAAAGACACGCTTGCCTACCAAGTTGCGGCTAATGCCTCGATAGATATTTTCTTCCAACTTTTCTAAACGAAGAAGTTCAACCAATTCTTGCGTAAGTGCGTTCATGACTAACCTTATTTATGGCCAAGCGGCGGGATGTTGCAGCGAAATCGATTCAGAAACTGAACCGTAAAATCGTAGCGCTATTTTGCCATAAATTCTGAGTATTTTACTCATCTAAGACTGACCCTTGTGTCACCCTGAATTACGTTTATTTTGCTAAAAAGACGATTTTTAACGATAAAATCTAACAATATTCATGCAAATTATCTAAAAATGCTGTGCCATTATTAGATACAATGGCGCAAAATAAATTCCCTACCAGCTAGGGACTTGGGTGATGAAGTAGGAGTGAATATGTCCAAGCGTGGTTTTGGTCAAATGTATCGTCAGCTTTCAGGCAAGCTGCTTGACCTTGTGGTGACACCGCATGTTCTGGGTGAAGTCCCTGTCAAGGATGCAGCAAATGCAGACTCAGATACCTCACGTACTACCATCACCTGTTATGTATTGCAGAACCACTCTCGCAGTAATGCCTTGGTCGTTGATGGTGAAACACGTCGTTTAAAACTCAGCCCTGCGCTGGATCCTTTAGTGATGGGTTCACATAAGGAAAAAGCCTCGATTCTGTTTTTACAGCATCACGATGAAAACAACCTACTCAATCCACCACCTTATGCTTTCCCACCACGCTTGCTGCGTTTAATTGAACAATTAGAACAGCACCCAGAAATTGATATTGAGTTGGTGCCTGTAACCGTGTTGTGGGGACGCTCTCCCGACAAAGAAGATTCATGGTTTAAATTGCTGTTTACCGATACATGGGCAACCCCAGGTACAGTCAAACAATTGATGAATATTGGGGTACATGGTCGTCAGTCTTATTTGGAGTTTCATGAGCCGCAATCTTTACGTGCTTTGATTGAACATGCCAAAACCGAGCATCCCAACCTGTCGCCTGCGACCTTTATTGTCAACACCCTAAATAATTATTTAGATGGGCAGCGTGAAGTCGTACTTGGTCCAGACTTGTCTGACCGTCGCAATGTCATGCTCAGCCTGATCAAGTCTCCCGATGTGCAAGATGCCATCCGTCGTGAAAGTCTACGCAGTAAAATTAGCGTGATTGAAGCTGAGCGTCGTGCGATTGGTTATCTGAACGAAATTGTGTCGGACTACTCGCATGCAGCAGTACGTTTTGCCGATATGGCACTGACCCGCTTATGGACACAATTATACGATGGCGTAGAAGTGCATAATTTCAGCACCGTGCGCGAACTGGCCAAAGATTATGAAATTATCTATACCCCATGTCACCGTAGTCATATCGACTATTTGTTGCTGTCTTATGTGATTTACAAACGAGGCATGATGGTGCCGTACATTGCGGCAGGTGACAACCTAAATATGCCATTTGTCGGGCAATTGCTTCGTGGAGGCGGTGCGTTCTTTATTCGTCGTACCTTCCGTGGCAATGGTTTATATACCACTGTCTTTAAAGAATATTTGTTTAGTATTTTGTCACGCAATACGCCGCTCGAATACTTTATTGAAGGTGGACGTTCACGCACAGGCCGTTTGTTGCCACCTAAAACAGGCATGTTGGCCATGACCATTCATAGTCACTTACGTGGTCGTGCTAAACCGATTGCTTTTGTACCAACCTATATTGGTTATGAACGCCTGATGGAAGGCTCAACCTATGTGGGCGAAATGCAAGGCAAGCCAAAAGAATCTGAATCGCTAATGGGCATTTTAAAAACCATGCGAAAGATTGAACGGATTTTTGGCAAGGTGCATGTCAATTTTGGCGAACCTGTGTTTTTAGATGACGTACTAAAACAACACGATGCAGAACACATCAGCATTGAAAAAAATGATGATCCAATTCCGCCACAAGTTTCAGATGCGGTAAACACATCAGCACATGCGATTTTAGAAAACATTAACCGTGCTGCGGTAATCAACCCTGTCTCATTGCTGTCTTTAATTTTACTGGCGACACCAAAACACACGCTAGATGAAGAAATTTGCGAGAAGCAGTTAGATACTTACCGTAAGCTGCTCACTGCCCTGCCTTATGATGAGCGCACCCAAGTCACTCCATTGTCAGGCAAAGAAATTATTGCCTACGGCTTAAAGCTCAAACTGATTAAACGCGTACAGCACGTATTGGGTGATATTATTGCAATTGCAGATAATCAGGCGGTACTGCTCACCTACTTCCGCAACAACATTTTGCATGCCTTTGTTTTGCCATCATTAATTGCGGCGTTGGTAGAACACAACGGTTCGATTCGTCGTGGCGATCTCATCAATGTCATTCGTACTTTATATCCATTCTTGAAAGCTGAATTGTTCTTAAAATGGCAAGATCAAGAGCTTAAAGAAAAAATTTGTGCGTATGTAGAAGCTCTAATTCAGGCCAAATTAATTTCTGAAGATGCAGAAGGCAATTTAATTTCTCCTGCACCAAACAGTGAAGATCATAACCAACTGGTGGTCTTGGCTGCACCTGTGATGCAGAGTTTGGAGCGCTATTACATGACCTTGGCTTTAATCACACAACGTGGTTCAGGCAATATTTCTGCACGTCAGGTCGAAGAATTGAGCCACTTGGTCGGTCAGCGTTTGTCGGTGCTGTATGAATTTAACTCGCCTGAATTCTTTGACAAAGCCTTATTCCAAAGCTTTATCAAAGTGCTGACGCAACAGGGTTATATCAGTACCAATAGTGACAATGCGATTGTGTTTGACGACAACTTTAAAAACGTCGCACAATATGCCAACTTGGTTTTAGATGATGTGACTTTGCAAATGTTACAACACATCACCACCTTCAGTGATGAAGAGTTGCGTGAAGCCTTAGATGCACTGGCTGCACAGCAAGCGAAAAAACGCTTGAAACGTAAAAAGAAATAGTTTTTAAAGTTCCTTCTCTTGCACCCTATATGGCGCAAGAGAAGGAATTTTTATTATTCTATTGCAGCGAATAACTTTGCATAATCCTCAAAGCAATCTGCATGCTCTAACTGAAATCCAGTTTCCTCCATCCGCGTAGCAAAAATCCTTTTCCCCGTTTCCTGCTCACTTTCCAGCACCAACTCAGCTAAAGCACATGCACGCTGAAGTTTTAAAATGATTTCATGCAAAGGCTGTGGCTGATTATTGCTACAGATATATGATTTTGCAGGATGTACCACGTGAAGTAAATCTGCCAAGAAGCTTGCCAAATCATCAATATGAATCCGATTTGACCAATGTATATTGGGGTAACTTTGCGTGCTTCCCACAAGTTTGAGCATTCGTGCAACCGAAGTACCATAAATACCTGAAGGGCGCACAATCACACATTGTTCAGGGTAAGCCTGTTGCCACAATTGCTCCATTTGCAACAATATTTGCCCTTGTGCATCACTCGGATTAGGCACCGTATCATCATCTATACATTCACCTGCATTGTCGCCATAGACTCGTGTAGAGGACACCACAGTGATTCGTTTTACAGGATGAGCTTTTAAGGCAGCTGCAATCGGCTGCACAGAATCTACATAAGTGTGTTGATACGCCGCTACAGGACTCAAAGCCGTATTTCGTGATGGTGCAAGCAGTACATAAACAGCATCAATAGGTTGAATATGTGATAAATCGAGCTGATGAATCTCCTGAACAAGATGCGTCATATCAGGATCTGTTTTCGGACTGCGGCTAATTGTGGTAATTTGATGACCGAGCGTAAATAGTTGTTTTGCAACACGCTGCGATGTTTTACCATAACCAATAAATAGAATATGCATTCAGCACCTAATCATAGCATTTGAAGTTGAGGGGACATGGCTGCAGTCCATCAGTTGCAAGGGGTAGGCTCTGCCTCTGCTGCATTACTCGAAAAATTAAATATTTTCACCACAGATGATTTACTGTTTCATCTACCGCGTGATTATGAAGATCGTAGCATGATCATCCCCATGAACCAATTGAGTGTGGGGCGCAGCTATTTACTCGAAGGTGTGGTCAAAGGAGTGGATTTCCCTCCTGGCAAACGCAAGTCGATGGCAGTCAATTTAGAAGATGAATTTGGCAAAATCACTTTGCGTTTTTATCATATTTATAAAGGTATTACAGACCGTGCCAAACATGGCAACCGTTTAAGAGTATTTGGTGAAGTACGCGTGGGTGCACGTGGTTTGGAAATGTACCATCCCGAACTGCAACTGATTACCGAACATACCCCTCTGCCTAAAACTCAACTGACTGCAATTTACCCAAGTACTGATGGACTGACTCAGGCCAAATTACGCGAATACGTCAAACAAGCTTTGGCACAGCATAGTGATGATTTACCCGAGCTGCTGCCTGAAAAAATGACCAATGGCTATGCACTCAAGCAGGCACTGGACTATATTCATCATCCGCCCACCGATGCCAATATGCTACAATTGGCGCAAGGCTCACATCCTGCACAGCAACGCCTGATTTTTGAAGAACTGGTAGCACATCAAGTCAGCTTACTGACCCGCCGCGCCTATATTCAGCAAATTGCCTCGCCTGCATTTTCCCCTAGTCAAAAACTAGCACCTGCTTTACTCAGTAGCATGCCCTTTCAAATGACAGGCGCACAGCAACGGGTTTCACATGAAATTATGCAAGACCTGCAGCGTAATAAACCCATGCTGCGCTTGGTACAGGGCGATGTTGGTGCAGGTAAAACCTTGGTCGCTGCGGTTGCTGCGTGCCATGCCCTAGAAGAAGGCTGGCAAGTTGCACTGATGGCACCAACTGAAATTTTGGCAGAACAACATTATCTCAACTTTAAAAAATGGTTTGAGCCGCTTGGCTTAACTGTGGCATGGCTATCAGGTAAACAAAAAGGCAAGGCACGCGCTGCAGCTGAACTCGCCATTCAGGATGGCAGTGCCAATTTAGTCGTTGGTACACATGCGCTGTTTCAGGACAATGTGCAATTTGCCAAACTGGGTTTGGTGATTATTGACGAACAACACCGTTTTGGGGTCGATCAACGTTTGGCCTTACGCAATAAAGGCGCCAACCACACCACACCGCATCAATTGGTCATGACTGCAACACCTATTCCACGAACATTGGCGATGTCTGCCTATGGTGATTTAGATACCTCTGTCATAGATGAACTGCCGCCAGGACGCACACCTATTCAAACTGTGACTATTCCGCTAGATCGACGTGAAGAAGTTCTACAGCGCATTGCCAGCAATTGTGCCGAAGGCAAACAAGCTTACTGGGTCTGTACTTTGGTAGAACAGTCTGAAACTTTGGATGCACAAGCGGCTGAAGCCACTTTTGCTGAAATTAAAGAGCGCTTTACTGAGCTGAATATTGGACTGGTACACGGCAAAATGAAAGCCGATGAAAAGCAGGCGGTGATGCAGCAATTTAAAGACAACCAATTGCAGTTACTGATTGCCACCACTGTCATTGAAGTCGGGGTCGATGTACCTAATGCCTCCATTATGGTGATTGAAAATGCCGAGCGCTTAGGGCTTTCACAACTACATCAGTTACGTGGACGGGTTGGACGTGGTGCCAAAGCCAGTTTCTGTGCGCTGCTATATAAAAACCCACTCTCACAAAATGGACAGGAACGTCTACGGATTATGCGTGAAACCAATGACGGTTTTATCATTGCAGAAAAAGATTTAGAACTGCGAGGCCCTGGTGAGTTACTGGGCACCAAACAAACAGGTGCTATGGGCTTTCGAGTCGCTAAATTAGAACGGGATGATCATTTACTGGCACAGGCACATCATGTCGCACAGCAAATTTTAAAAGATTATCCTGAACATGCCGAAGCCTTATTGAAACGCTGGTTGCCTGAAGCACCACGTTATGCCTATGTTTAAATGCAGGATCATGCGATGCGTCTGGATTTAACTGTATTACAACGTGGGCTTGCCTTGTTCAAGCCACTACAACGCTGTCAGTTATGTCATGTAGATGCGCCATGGCAACATGCGGTCTGTCAAATCTGTTGGCAACAACTGCCTTGGCGCAGTCAGCCTGTTCAACGACAAGAAATGCAGATTCAAGTCGCATTTGATTATCTTTATCCCATCAATCGCATGATTCAACAATTCAAATATGAACAACAGTTACAGTACCAACTGCTGTTAGCAGGTGCATTACAGCAATTGCGCTATGACAAAATTCAGGCAATTGTGCCTATGCCTATTTCCACTGCACGCTTGGCCGAACGTGGCTATAACCAATCTTTAGTGCTGGCTAAGTCTTTGGCTAAACATCTAAATGTGCCCATTTGGCAACCTGTGACTCGCTTGCAACAGCATGCACAAAAAGGCTTAAGCCGCTTAGAGCGTCTGGAAGACATTCATCAGCAATTTCAAATTCAGACTGTGCCTAAAATTCGTTATCGTCGGGTTTTAATTGTAGATGATGTGGTCACAACAGGCAGCTCAATTCACGCACTGAAACAGCAATTGCTTAATCTTGGCTGTCATAAGGTCAATGCGGCATGTGTGGCCAGTGCTGAATAAAGTACCTAGTGCTTTAACCCTCAAAGTGACGCCATTCAACAATTAAAAGACACAACCTTACAAGCATTTGCCGTGTGCGAATTGTTGCTTTAACCAAGGCATCACCACCTCACGGGTCAGAGGTGCCAGCAAAGTGTCTTGATCATCTAAATCAACCCACTTCATTTCGGCAATTTCAGCAGCAATTTGAGGTGCTTGATCAATCTGCACCCAATACACATAACTGACTAAACGGCTGTCAGGTTCATTGGCTGTTGCGGTTTCATAACGTCCAATGAATTGTTGAATTTGTGCCTGACAGCCAATTTCTTCCGCGATTTCACGCAACATGGTCGTTTCAGGTGCTTCATTGGGTTCTAATTTGCCACCCACCTGCATAAAACAATGGGTATGCCGTTTACGTACCACCAATAACTGCTGTTCAGCATTTAAAATAATCGCCGCCGCAACAGTAATGGTGTGAGGATGAGTTTTATACATGTGCTTACTTGGTCAACTGTTCCTTAAAATGTAGTCAAACATAGTCAAGGACTAATTCGCACTCTGTTAATGTCTTGTTGCCAAGCGTGTAA
>NZ_JAAZQW010000005.1:0-98636 GCF_012371415.1 Acinetobacter sp. A3 | reverse complement strand
GCTTATTGTTTGAACCCCAATAAGCCAACTTTCCAAAATATGCTAAAAGGTTAAGTGGATTTCATCGAACTCAGGTTTTCTTAAACTTAATTTCTACTTTACTTAGCATCTTTTTAAAATTTTAGCGCATAAAAAAAGCCCGCAATCTGCGAGCTTTCTTAACAGGCATATCAAATCTTAAGCAGATTTACGTCCCTGTGCATTTTTACGAATGGTGATCATCACCAATTGTACTGCTGCAGGTGTCACACCTGGAATACGACTGGCTTGCGCTAATGTTTCAGGCAAGACATGCTTCAACTTTAAGGTAATTTCACGTGACAAGCCTGACACAGCATCATAATCAAAATCGGCTGGAATTTTGGTTTCTTCCAGACGTTTTAACTGAGCCACATCTTCATGCTGACGGTCAATATAACCTGCATATTTCACTGCAATTTCAATTTGATCACCAACTTGTGCAGACACTTCTGAACCAGTCAATTCTGCAATTTGCGCAAAACTGATATTAGGACGTTTAAGCAGATCAATTGCAGAACATTCTTTAGATAAATCTGCACCAGTCATTTCTACAAATTTTTTACCCATTGGGTTGTTCGGTGCAGCCCACAAATGCTGTAAACGTCCTGTTTCACGCTCTACAGCTTCCATTTTTTCACAATAAGCCGCCCAACGGGTATCATCCACCAAACCAAGTTCACGACCAATTGGGGTTAAACGCTGATCTGCATTGTCCTCACGCAACATCAAACGATATTCCGCACGTGACGTAAACATGCGGTACGGTTCTTTAGTGCCTAATGTGATCAGGTCATCTACCAATACCCCGATATAGGCTTCGTCACGTTTTGGCGTCCATTGTTCCTGATCCCAAGCACGACGTGCCGCATTCAAACCTGCCAATACACCTTGCGCACCTGCTTCTTCATAACCGGTTGTACCGTTAATTTGTCCCGCAAAATACAGGTTATTAATGGCTTTGGTTTCTAAAGTAAATTTCAATGCTTGCGGGTTGAAGTAGTCATATTCAATCGCATAGCCTGGACGCAAAATGTGCGCATTTTCCATACCACGAATTGAACGTACCAATTCAAACTGCACATCAAACGGCAAAGAGGTTGAAATACCATTTGGATACAACTCATGTGTGTCTAAGCCTTCTGGCTCCAAAAACACCTGATGCGAGTCTTTGTCTGAAAAACGATGGATTTTATCTTCAATAGATGGGCAATAACGTGGGCCAACGCCTTCAATCACGCCTGTGTACATTGGTGAACGATCTAAGCCACCACGAATGATTTCGTGAGTGCGCTCATTGGTATGGGTAATATAGCAATTCACTTGCTCTGGATGCATCGACACATCGCCCATGAATGACATGGTTGGTGATGGAAAATCACCTGGCTGTGGAATCATCACAGAAAAATCGACTGAACGTGCGTCAATACGAGGTGGCGTACCTGTTTTTAAGCGTCCCACTGGCAAATTTAATTCGCGTAAACGTGCTGCCAAAGCAATTGATGGCGGATCGCCTGCACGACCGCCGCTTGATTTTTCCAAACCAATATGAATAACGCCACCTAAGAAGGTACCTGTAGTCAATACCACCGTTTTTGCATCAAAGCGAATGCCCATTTGGGTCACAACACCTTTTACGGTATCGCCTTCAACAATCAGGTCATCTGCAGCTTGCTGAAAAATATCTAAATTGGCTTGGTTCTCCAAAGTGCTACGAATGGCTGCTTTAAAACGCACACGGTCTGCTTGCGCACGTGTTGCACGAACCGCAGCACCTTTACGCGAGTTTAAAATACGGAACTGAATACCGCTTTTATCGGCAGCCAAAGCCATTGCGCCGCCCAAAGCATCAATCTCACGCACAAGATGAGATTTACCAATACCACCAATGGCAGGGTTACAGCTCATCTGCCCTAAAGTCTCAATGTTATGAGTTAAGAGTAAGGTTTGACGACCCATACGTGCTGCTGCAAGCGCCGCTTCAGTGCCTGCATGACCGCCGCCAATAACAATGACATCGTAAACTTTAGGATAGTGCATAATGGTCAATGAGAGATATAAAAATAAAGACGGAATATTATAGCAAAACTTCAGGCATAAGTTGACAGATTCAGTCGATTTTATTGGCGGTGATGCACTATAGAATTAATACTTTGTAATCTAAATTTGCATTTTTACTGTATATAAAAACATTTAAACCCATCAATTAACCAGATCACCGTTGTTTTAATTTGCCTATTTTTTATCCTATTAAGCACAGGTATTAGAAACAAAGGGAAACATCATGAATAAGAAAATTTTACTGTCATCTATGCTTTGTGGTTTATTTATTAGTCCATTTGCAGTGCAGGCAAATGACAAGGTAGAAACCATCTACAATGCGCAAAAATTTCAGCAAGTCTGTAAAGGAAAAACTCAAGGTACCGCTGTAAGTTTTGCGCATCGTGGCATTATTTGGAATGGTACGTGCGAACCACAATTCTTTAGTTCATCTAAAGCAGTACAATTACAAGGCAACGAACCTGAGTTATACCGTGCCTGTATGGCAGATGCACAGACCACTAGCATTACGCTCAATGGTACAGAACTGAAAGGAAAATGTGCGCTCGGCTTTACTCCGCCACGCCCACAAGCGATGTAATTCAGCATAAAACAACGTAGTCTAAAATTTGCTATCTAATAACAAGATCAGTAGCTTTTACCCCCAAAAGCAGTCACTTAAAAATAAGTGACTGCTTTGTTTATTGCACAACACTAAAAAACAATTAAACTGCAAAAAGGATCACAAGAATAATGTCACGATAAAAGATAAAAGGATGTGCAATGGACTCCAGCTTTTTTACCTTTTTTCTACCGCTCACCCTAGCAGTCATGATGATGGGTTTAGGCTTACAACTCACGCCTAAGGACTTTATTCG
The DNA here is from genome assembly GCF_012371415.1 of Acinetobacter sp. A3. NCBI lineage: Bacteria > Pseudomonadati > Pseudomonadota > Gammaproteobacteria > Moraxellales > Moraxellaceae > Acinetobacter > Acinetobacter sp. A3. The sequence goes on along the minus strand of NZ_JAAZQW010000005.1, from coordinate 95,700 downwards.
TGTCAATCAATTTCCTAAAGTCATCTTTTTAACTTTATTTTCGCAATTGGTGATTTTGCCTGTTCTGGCTTTTTTAATTTGTTTATTTCTAGAGCTCCCGCCATTATTGGCCATTGGTCTCATGTTATTGGCCGCATCCCCTGGCGGTCCAACAGCGAATCTATTTAGCTACGTTTATAAAGGTGATGTCGCCTTAAATATTACCCTAACAGCCATGAACTCGGTGATGGCCACATTTACACTGCCTTTTATTGTAAATCTGTCTTTTCTATATTTCATGACTGACCAACAACAAATTGGCCTACCAATTGAAAAAATGGCGCAAGTGTTTTTATTGATTATTGTACCTGTTTGTGTAGGCATGGCCGTGCGTAATGCCATGCCACAAATTGCGACACACTTGGGCAAACCTATGCGTTTAATGTCCATTTATTTTATTTTTGCCCTATTTTTTTATGCGTTGTTTCGTGAACGCGCCAACGTCTTTGACTATTTCAGCGCAATTGGTATTGCCACCGCATTATTTTGTTTTTTAAGCTTATTAATTGGGTATCTGGTTCCTTATCTGTCGGGTGTTCCAGACCAGCAGGCTCGCTCTTGCTGTTTTGAAATAGGTATTCATAACACCGCCGTTTCACTCACCATTGCCCTATCGGTTTTACAAAGCACAGAAATTGCCATTCCTTCTGCGATTTACACAATTTTTATGTATATGTTCAGCTTTATGTTAGGCAATATGATGGCAAGACAGTCTGCCAAACACAGCCTAGCTTTAGAGCAAGGACAAAACTTTAGCCACAAGAAAAATGCAGTCTAGCAAGAGCAATATCGCACTAATATTTTAAATCAAACAAAAACTAGAGATGTCTTAGTTTAACAAGGAGTGTTTATGGATTCAGGATTAATCACAATATTTTTACCACTCGCTCTAGCTGTTGTCATGGCTGGACTGGGTTTAGAACTCACTCCGAATGATTTTAAACGGGTCAGCAAACACCCTAAAGCAGTATTGGTGGCTTTATTTTGTCAATTGGCACTCTTAACAGCCATTGCCTTTGTCATTTGTAAACTGCTCAATTTACCACCGCTGCTCGCTGTAGGTTTAATGCTACTTGCTGCATCGCCAGGTGGCCCAACGGCAAACCTATTTAGTTATTTATATAAAGGTGATATTGCCTTAAATATCACACTCACCGCAGTCAATTCCGTTATTGCCGCATTTACCTTGCCACTCATCGTCAATTTTGCAATTCAGCACTTTATGCAAGATGGACAGCAAGTCGGTTTACAGTTTGCCAAAGTATTACAAGTCTTTCTCATTATTATTGTGCCAGTCACGATTGGTATGCTAGTCAGACATTTCAGTCCACAGATTGCAGATCGACTCAATAAGCCTGTGCGTATTTTTGCCGTGGTTTTTCTGATTGTGATTATCATTGGAGCAATTGCCAAAGAGCGCCATAATATTATGCTATATCTAGCCGATGTCGGACTTGCAACTGCCCTATTCTGTGCCTGCAGCTTATTGATTGGTTATTTTGTACCACGTTTCTTTGGGGTAAATAGTCAGCAAGCTCGCGCCTGTGCATTTGAAATTGGCATTCACAACAGTACCCTTGCCATGACGATTGCACTTACCGTGATGGCAAGCTCCACGATTGCAATGCCTGCTGCGGTCTATTCGATCTTTATGTATATCTTTGCGGCCATTTTGGGCACTTTGCTCAATAAGTTTGTCCCGACACCCGCAGCAGAAACATCGGCATCTTAACCCAGACTAGAGACTATTTATTACAACCCCAAACCCGTATTGTGTTTGGGGTTTTATTTTTTGGCTATGATTTTTGCATATTCATGGTCAAAAAAAAGAAACTAACTCAGCGAACTATTCCCGCTCGTTTCCCAAACAACAGCAGGCTAGCTGAATAAAAAATAGCGGCAATTGCCTGAGTTCAGTTACAATAGTGCTTTCGCATAGAATTTTAGGTTATATCCGTGAAGTGGTTACAAATACATATTACTGTTGATCAAGCACAAGTTGATTTTACTGAAACGCTACTCAGTTCTTTGGGTGCGGTAAGTGTCACATTAGATGATGCAGAAAATCAGGACTTGCTTGAACCACTTCCAGGTGAAACACCGCTTTGGAATAAAGTGATTGTGACAGGCATCTATGCACAAGATGAAGGTGAAGAAATTGATGTTACCGCTCTGGAAACATTTATTCGCACTCAAATGCCAGATGCTCCTTTACGCAGTGAGTTTTTGGAAGACCAAGTCTGGGAACGCTCTTGGATGGATTATTATGAACCTATCCAAATTGCTGATAAATTCTGGATTGTGCCTGAATGGCTTGAGCCACCTGAAGCAGATGCAGTAAATATTAAACTGGATCCAGGTTTAGCCTTTGGTACAGGCAACCATGCCAGTACCTTCCTATGCCTACAGTGGTTAGGCAAAACAGACGTAAAAGATAAAGTCGTGATTGATTATGGTTGCGGCTCAGGCATTTTAGGGGTCGCTGCTTTATTGCTTGGTGCGAAAAAAGTCTATGCAACCGATATTGACCCACAAGCAGTTTTGGCAACCAAACAAAATGCTGAACTGAATGGCGTACTTGAAAACTTGTACGTGGGCTTGCCTGAAGAGTTTAATCAGACTATTGCTCAGGAAAAAGCTGACGTATTGGTTGCCAATATTTTAGCTGGGCCGTTAATGATGCTTGCGCCAGAGTTTGCAACTTTAATTAAATCTGAGGGAGAGTTCGCACTTGCAGGTGTAATTGAAGAGCAAGTTGCTGAAGTTTCTAGTGTTTATTCTGAATTTTTTGATATAGTACAGGTCGAAAAACGCGAAGAAAACTGGTGCAGAATTTCTGGGAAACGCCACCCTAACTAACTACATTTTTTGAATTATGAGCGACAAGCAAACCAAGTGCCCTGAATGCCAAACTGTCTATAAAGTTTCTGTTGCGCAACTGACCGTTGCGCAAGGCATGGTTTGCTGTCCAAAATGTTCTAACAACTTTAATGCGCTTTCACATTTGGTGCAGGCGCATAAACAAGAAGTTAGTTCACGCTCTAATCTACAACGCATACAAAACCGTAGTTTAATTCCTGTAACTGAACAAATTCCGCAAGAACAGAACATTTTGGACATTTTCCAGCGTAAGGTGGAACACTCCAATATTGATCTGAAAACCTATTTAAATAATCTAAACTATTTCAGCACAGAGCCAATTGGCACTATTCCTGCCATGAATTTGTCTATTCAAGACATTGAACAGGAAAAAAAGCACAGTAATGGCTACTATTTGCTGTGGGGCATTATCAACACATTGCTAATTGGTTTGCTAGTCTTCCAGATTTTATGGTTTAACCCGAAATTCCTGAACAGTAGTCCTGCGCTGAATTCTGTATTCACACAGGTATGTCAGGTATTTAAATGTCAAAGCCTAGAAGAACGCTACAGTTTAATTTCTATCAACCGTGTTCGTGTAAAACGTATTGACCGACTGAATACGCAATTTACAGGCGAGCTGATTAATTATCACGATAAAAGCTTGGCATTGCCTAATATTAAAGTCACCCTAAAAGAAAACCAGAGAACTTTATCGACTTATATTTATTCTCCACAGGAGTATTTGGTCGAAAGTCTTTCGAGTATTCAACGTATTCCTAAAAATAGTCCTTTTAAGTTTGACATTTTGGTTCCAGTGGCACGAAACAGCTTCGATACCTATAGTTTAGAAATTATCAAGCCTTAATCGACAAAAAAAAGTAGAAAAAATTGCGAAAAAAATTAAAAAAATTGCAGTTTTCTTGCTCACTTTTTCTCATACAATGGTATCATACGCGCCACGAAAGCTTTGTGCTGCAAACTCCTCGCAAAATTCACAACAAATATAGTTCTGCCTAATGCGCTTTATTTTTTATATTGCGTACTGTGTAGATTTTTTTGTTTTGATTTTGGTCTGTAACAATTATTAATGTATTGTTACGCTTAAATTTCGACCAAGCGCTCGAGTTGTGGCAAGCTAAATGTTCCAGTTTTAGAGCTTACCGTTTTAGGATCTAAAACGGAGTTCATTTATTTATAGACCACATTGATATATCACTTTATCCAAGTGATATCTGATTTTCGGATTAATTCGCATGAATAGCAAATCTCCTATTTTTACTGCACAATCTGATGTTGCTTTACGTATTCACGTAGATCGCGCAGTTCGCCATTATTTTGCACAATTGCAAGGTGAACAACCTTCTCAGGTGTATGACATGGTGTTAGCAGAAATGGAGAAACCTCTTTTATCTGTTGTTCTTGAATACACTCGCGGTAACCAAACACGTGCTGCTGAAATTCTTGGACTAAACCGTGGTACTTTACGTAAAAAGTTAAAAGCTCACGGTTTAATGAGTGAATAAGTGATAAAATGCTTGCGGCCTCCGCAGGCATTTTTTTTTACCTGCATTTTGCTACTTTGTTTTAATCTGTAATTGAAAACTGTGACGAAGATCATGACTATTAAACGCGCTTTAATCTCTGTTTCTGACAAAACAGGTATTGTTGAATTTGCACAAGACCTTGCTGCACTTGGGGTAGAAATTTTATCTACTGGCGGTACTTATAAGTTGCTTAAAGACAACAACATCGCTGTTGTAGAGGTGTCAGAGCATACTGGTTTCCCAGAAATGATGGATGGTCGTGTAAAAACGTTACACCCAAAAATTCATGGTGGTATTTTGGCTCGTCGTGGTCTAGACGAAGCGGTTATGGCAGAACACAATATTGATGCCATCGACCTTGTTGTTGTTAACCTTTACCCATTTGCAGCAACGGTTGCTAAACCAAACTGTTCACTTGCTGATGCAATTGAGAACATTGACATTGGTGGTCCAACCATGGTTCGTGCTGCAGCGAAAAACCATGCTTCTGTGGGTATTGTGGTTAATGCATCTGACTATGCGACTGTCATTACAGAAATGAAAAACAGCGGTGCTTTATCTTACGAAACTCGTTTTGATTTAGCTGTTAAAGCGTTTGAACACACTGCACAATATGATGGCATGATCGCATCTTACTTAGGCGCACGTGTAGGTAAAGAAGAAGGTACTGCAGATCAGTTTGCACGTACGTTCAACACGCAATTAAACAAAGCGCAAGATTTGCGTTACGGCGAAAACCCTCATCAGTCTGCTGCATTCTATGTAGACCCTGCTGCAACTGAAGCTTCTGTTTCAACTGCGAAACAGTTACAAGGCAAAGAATTATCGTATAACAACATTGCAGATACTGACGCTGCACTTGAATGTGTGAAATCATTTGCAAAACCTGCTTGTGTAATCGTAAAACACGCAAACCCATGTGGTGTTGCTGTGTCTTTAGAGGGTATTCAAGCTGCTTATGATCTTGCTTATGCAACGGATCCAGAATCTGCATTTGGTGGCATCATTGCATTTAACCGTGAGTTAGATGTTGCAACTGCACAAGCGATTGTAGACCGTCAATTCGTTGAAGTGATCATTGCGCCAAGTATTGCAGATGGCGTACTTGAAGTGACTGGCGCGAAGAAAAACGTACGTGTACTTGTTTGTGGTGAGCTTCCTGCAATTGATGCTCGTGCACCGCAAATGGATTACAAACGTGTTAACGGCGGTTTATTGGTTCAAGACCAAGACTTGGGCATGATCACTAAAGATGACTTAAAAGTCGTGACCAAACGTGCGCCAACTGAACAAGAAATTGATGACATGATCTTTGCTTGGAAAGTTGCAAAATACGTGAAATCAAATGCAATTGTTTATGCGAAAAACCGTCAAACGATTGGTGTAGGTGCAGGTCAAATGAGCCGTGTAAACTCTGCACGTATTGCTGCGATCAAAGCTGAACATGCAGGTTTAGTGGTTGAAGGTGCTGTTATGGCATCTGATGCGTTCTTCCCATTCCGTGATGGTATTGATAACGCTGCTAAAGCGGGTATCAAATGCATCATTCAACCAGGTGGTTCAATGCGTGACGAAGAAACTATTGCAGCAGCAGATGAAGCTGGTATCGCAATGGTATTCACAGGTATGCGTCATTTCCGTCACTAATTTTTAGACGATCCTCCCTAGCCCTCCTTTATTTATAAAGGAGGGTTTTCTATATTATTGTAGAACGATGGGAGTTCCCCTTATACAAGGGGGATTAATTTTTAAGGATTTTAATAAATGAACATTTTAGTTTTAGGTAGTGGCGGTCGTGAACATGCATTGGCATGGAAAATCGCACAAGATGAAAAAGTTGCTAAAGTCTTTGTTGCACCAGGCAACGCAGGAACTGCAACTGAAAACAAATGCGAAAATGTGGCGTTAGACATTCAAAATAACCCTGCCATTATCGAATTTGCCAAAAATAATGCAGTCGATTTAATTATTGTTGGCCCTGAAGCGCCATTGGTGAATGGTGTAGTAGACGCTTGCCGTGAAGCAGGCTTAAAAATTTGGGGTCCAACCCAGTTTGCGGCACAGCTTGAAGGTTCAAAAGCCTTTGCTAAACACTTCCTAAAACGTCATAACATTCCAACTGCATTCTATGACGTATTCACTGAAGTAGATGCTGCCAAAGCTTATGTAGAACAAAATGGTGCGCCAATTGTCATCAAGGCGGATGGTCTTGCTGCAGGTAAAGGCGTGATCGTTGCGATGACTAATCAAGAAGCTTTTGATGCCATTGACGATATGTTGGCAGGCAACAAGTTTGGTGATGCAGGTTCACGTGTTGTGATTGAACAGTTCTTGGATGGGGAAGAAGCGTCTTTCATTTGTATGATTGATGGCAACAACATCTTGCCAATGGCAACATCGCAAGACCATAAACGTATTTTTGAAGGTGACCAAGGGCCAAATACTGGCGGTATGGGTGCCTACTCTCCTGCGCCTGTAGTGACTGCAGACGTATTTGAAAAAGTCATGCAAGAAATCATGCGTCCAACTGTAGACGGCATGAAAGCAGATGGCCATGACTATACAGGTTTCTTGTATGCAGGCTTGATGATTGATGCAACGGGTCAGCCACGTGTGATTGAATTCAACTGCCGTTTTGGTGACCCAGAAACACAACCTATTATGATGCGCTTAAAATCATCTTTAGTAGATTTAGTCGAGGCAGGTATCGCAGGTAACTTGCCTGCAGAAGCAAACTGGGATGAACGCAAAACTGTTGGTATTGTGTTAGCAACTGCAGGCTACCCAGAAACTTCAGGCAAAGGTGATGTCATTTCTGGTTTAGATACACAAATGGCCGATGCGAAAGTGTTCCATGCAGGTACAGCAAGCAATGCCAATGGCGAGATTGTGACCAATGGTGGTCGTGTACTGTGTGTGACAGCATTGGGTAACAGCATTGGTGAAGCTCAAGCCAAAGCGCTTGAACTGTGTGAAAAAGTGACCTTTGATGGCGTGCAATATCGTAAAGATATTGGTTATCGTGCCATTGCGCGTGAAAATGCTTAATATTTTTAGTTTAAAAATTTAAGTCCATAAAAAAGCTCGTCACAGAACGGGCTTTTTTATGGTCAACATTTTGACCTGAATCTGAATGGACTGCTCTAACCTACATCCCACTGCAATTTTTAATCTTTATATTGCAGAATAAATGCTAAAGAATCTAAATTATTTAAACACTTGTTCAAATCCACCATCTTTACAGAATATATTTATTAATAAGAACTTATTTTGACTAAATTGCTTTCTTTTGTAAAAACAGTGATATGCATTACAGACTCTCCCCTATATAGAATTATTTTTTATTGTTATCATGTTGCAAATTTTTGAAAAGCCGCAAAGCTTCCTTATCGCCTCGTATTTGATGAATGCGGCAGATTGGACGAATCGATTTTCAATACACAGACATTTCATACAGATTTAGAGGTTTGGTATAAATTGCATACAACTGATTAGATGCAATTTAACCACCTCCACAATGGCAAGTTTTAGGCATTCGCTCAAGCTTGCTCAGGATATATTCATGAAAAAGTTCCTTGGTCTTGTACTTGGTCTTTCAGTCGGCTTGGCGGGCTGTGACAAACAAGAAGCGCCTGCAACTGACGCAGCACAAAAAGATGCATCAGCATTGCAAACCGTTACTATGGCTTCTACTGGTTCAGACGCAGATATCTGGCGTTTTATTGCAGACTTGCCTGAAACTAAAGCTGCAGGTATTCAACTTGAAGTGAAAAACTTCACAGACTACGTGTCTATGAACACAGCGGTTGCCAATAAAGAAATTGATCTAAACGCATTCCAATCTTATGCCTATATGGTTGCGTTTAATGCCAACAACAAAGATCAGATTGCACCTGTTGCCACTACTTATTTAGAGCCAATGGGCATTTACTCAAGCAAAGTCAAAAAAGTGGAAGCATTCCAAAACGGTGCAACCATTGCCATTCCAAATGACGGTGCCAATGAGTCACGTGCTTTGCTTTTACTTCAATCTGCAGGCTTGGTTAAGCTGAAAGATGGTTTTGACTATGTGCAAGGTACACCTGCGGACATTATTGAAAACACCAAGCAAATTAAAATCAAACCTATTCAAATGGCAACTGCTGTACGTGTAAAAGACGAAGTTGATGCAATTGTTTTGGGCAATACCCTTGCAATGGAAGGTGGCTTAAACGTATTAAAAGACTCTATTTATTATGAGCCAATTGACCAAAGCACAAAAATGAATGTCAACATTATAGCGACTGCTGCAGAGCGTCAAAATGACCCTGTGCTACAAAAAGTTGGTGCGCTTTACCATACCGCAGCAGTGCAACAATATATTGATCAAAACTTTGGCGGCACCAAAGTGGATGTGAACAAGCCGGTCAGCTATTTCACTGAAACAGCAAAATAGTAATATAATGCGCTAAACAAAACAGGCAAAGCGAACTTTGCCTGTTTTTTCATTTATGGACAGTTTTTGACGATATGATTGAATTTAAAAATATTTCAAAGCACTATCAGCTCAAAGGTCAAACTTTACGTGCATTGGATCAGATTAATTTACAGATTCCGGCAGGCAGTATTTTTGGCATTATTGGTTATAGTGGTGCAGGTAAAAGCACTTTAATCCGCTTGATTAATTTGTTGGAACGTCCGAACGCAGGGCAAGTCATCATTCATCAAAAAGATTTTACTGCGCTGAATGCACGTGAATTACGTCAAGAACGTGCCCATATTGGGATGATTTTTCAGCACTTCAATTTATTGCAGACTAAAACTGTGGCCGCCAATATTGAAATGCCGATGAAACTTCTCGGCTGGAGCAAAGCCGAACGTGAAAAACGTTTAAATGAATTGCTTGAGTTTATTGATTTAAAACATAAAAAAGACGCTTTTCCCGATGAGCTTTCAGGCGGGCAAAAACAACGTGTTGGCATTGCCCGTGCCCTAGCCAATCATCCTAAAATATTGCTTTGCGATGAAGCCACTTCTGCACTTGATCCGCAAACCACTAAATCGGTGTTGGAACTACTTAAAAAAATTAATCAGGAACAAGGCATTACCATTGTAATGGTGACCCATGAAATGGATGTGATTGAATCTGTTTGTGATTATGTGGCGGTGATGGAACAAGGCAAAGTGATTGAAACAGGTTCAACACTGGAAATTTTTAGTCAGCCGCAACATCCAACCACCAAAAGTTTTATTCAAACGGTTTTACAGCAACAATTGCCAGTTAATATTCTGCATAACCTTGAAAACCAAAATCAGCACAGTATTTATTGCCTGAAGTTTTTAGGAAAATCTGCTCAGGAAACCGTGATTCAGGCCGTCATTAAACAGTTTGATATTAGCCTGAATATCCTATTTGCCAACATGACTGAAATAGATGGCGCAGTAATTGGGCAAATGTTTATTCAATTATTGGGCGATGCTGCAGAAATTCAGAATGCCATTGCCTTCTTGGAAAGTAGCGGTGTACAGGTTGAGCAGTCAGGAGTACAAGCATGAGAGATTTAATTGTACAGTGGCTGACTTCGCTGACCGCTCCATTTTGGAAAAGCTCCTTATCCATTGACCAGTTTGTCACAGCTTTGCAAGAAACTTTTCACATGGTGTTCTTTGCCATGTTGTTTGGTTGTATTTGGGGCTTTATTCAGGGCATTACCCTTTTGGTCACTCGTCCAACAGGTATTTTGCCAAACCGTGTGATTTATCACGGGCTCAACCCCATTGTAAACGCACTACGCTCTCTGCCATTTATTATTTTGTTGATTGCGGTCATTCCCTTAACCAAGCTCTTGGTTGGTACCTCTATTGGAACTTGGGCAGCGATTGTACCGCTGACGATTTATGTCGGCCCCTATATTGGTCGTTTGGTGGAAACTTCATTACTTGAAGTCAATGAAGGAATTGTCGAATCTGCACAGGCGATGGGTGCAACACCATTACAAATCATCTTCAAATTTATTTTACCCGAAGCACGCAGCTCACTCATTTTAAACTTGACCACAGCCACCATTAGCTTGATTGGCGCAACTGCCATGGCGGGTGCTGTCGGTGCAGGCGGTATTGGTGACCTTGCCATCTCCTACGGTTATCAGCGTTTTGACAGTAGTGTTGTCATGCTAACGGTGGTGGTGTTATTAATTTTAGTGCAGTTGGTGCAAAGTTTAGGTGACTGGTTATCTAAGCTGAGATAAAACAATCATCACTCAATTGCGTATAACTTAGCCTGTTCACCCCACTCAATGAAACGGCAAAAGTTAGTGCATAAAATTAAAATTGTGTTAGTTGTTGAAGATCACTTCAGCACAGAAAAACACTGCGGCATGTTTTGTCTTGAGCAGAGCATGCTAAACTAACCCGTGATTTTTTAAGGGACTGATTCATGCGCTTTGTTCATTTAGGTATACATACAGAATTTTCGATTACCGAGTCGATTGTACGCGTACCTGACTTGATTAAAGCTGCAGTCAATGAAGAAATGCCTGCCTTGGCATTGACCGATTTATCCAACTTACATGCTGCCGTAAAGTTTTATGGCAAATGTTTGGGACAAGGCATCAAACCAATTTTAGGTTCAGTGCTGCGTTTAAATGATGCCGATCATCGCGTGACCTTATTATCGATGACCAATCACGGTTGGCGCAACCTGACTGAACTGGTTTCTCGTGGCTATATTGAAGGCCAGCAGCTCAATATCCCCTGTGTGAATAAAACATGGATATTAGAACAAGCCGATGATCTGATTGTATTGCTGGGTATTCAAAGTGATGTCGGCAAAATGCTGATCACCTCCAATCCGCAAAAAGCAGAACCCTTGCTTGAAGAATGGATTGAAAAATTTGGCAATCGGGTTTATTTAGCCCTGACCCGTACAGATCGCCCTGATGAAGACACCTTTATTGCCGAAGCAGTTAAATTAGCTAAAAAATATAATATTGGCGTGGTAGCACATAACGATGTGCATTTTATTCGCCGTGAAGATTATGAAGCGCATGAAGCGCGCGTCTGCATTGCCGATGGTTATGTCTTAGGGGACAACCGTCGTCCAAAAACTTACAGTCCTGAGCAATATTTTAAAACCGCCGAAGAAATGACGGCGCTGTTTTCTGACATTCCAAGTGCCATTGAAAACAGCTATCACATTGCCAAACGCTGTAATGTCACACTGCAATTGGGTAAATACTTCCTTCCAGATTATCCAATTCCAGAAGGACACACCATTGACACCTACTTTGCACACTTGTCCAAGCAAGGTTTGGAAGAACGTCTAAATGTGCTTTATCCTGTTGCACAGCGTGACGAAGATTGGGCAGAAATTCGCAAACCTTATGATGAGCGAATTGAATACGAAATTAATATTATTAATTCCATGGGTTTCCCAGGTTACTTCCTGATTGTCATGGACTTTATTCAGTGGTCTAAAAACAACGGCGTACCTGTTGGCCCAGGCCGTGGTTCGGGCGCAGGTTCACTGGTTGCCTACAGCTTAAAAATTACCGACTTAGACCCACTGCGCTATGAACTATTATTTGAACGTTTCTTAAACCCAGAACGCGTATCTATGCCCGACTTTGACGTCGATTTCTGTATTGCAGGACGCGATAAAGTCATTGACTACGTAGCTCGCACCTATGGACGTGATGCAGTATCGCAAATTGCCACTTTCGGTACCATGGCAGCCAAAGGTGCAATTCGAGATGTCGCACGAGTTTTGGGTAAGTCTTATGGCTTGGCAGACCGTATTTCCAAACTGATTCCAACCAAACCCTTAGGACTCAGCCTAGAAGAATCAATTGAAGCCGAACCCCAACTTAAAGATGTAGTCACCAACCCGTCTAACCCAGACTATGATGATGCCTCTGAAATTTGGGAAATGGCCCTAAAGCTTGAAGGCATAACCCGAAATACAGGTAAACACGCGGGTGGCGTGGTCATTGCACCCACTAAAATCACCGACTTTTCTGCAGTCATGTGTGATGCCGATGGTACCGCACGTGTTGCGCAATACGATAAAGACGATGTCGAATCGGCAGGTTTGGTCAAGTTCGACTTCTTGGGCTTACGTAACCTGACTGTTATTGAAGATGCGGTACAAAATATTAATAAACGCATCAAAGCCGATACACCGCTAGATATTGCTCATATTCCACTGGATGATAAAGACGCCTATTTAGTCTTTGCCAATGCCAATACGACTGCAGTATTCCAGTTTGAATCCGTGGGCATGAAAAAGATGCTGAAAGAAGCACGCCCAAGTAAATTTGAAGAAATTATTGCTTTCGTGTCATTGTATCGTCCAGGCCCAATGGATCTAATTCCAGACTTTATTCACCGTATGCATGGTGGCGAGTTTGAATATCTACATCCTTTGCTAGAAGGTGTTCTTGAGCCGACCTACGGTATTATGGTCTATCAGGAACAGGTCATGCAGGCAGCACAATATTGTGCAGGCTATACACTCGGTGGTGCAGACTTACTACGTCGTGCCATGGGTAAGAAAAAACCTGAAGAAATGGTGAAACAGCGCCAAATCTTTATTGAAGGTGCTGAGAAAAAAGACATTGATGCCGCCACAGCCAACCATATTTTCGACTATATGGAAAAATTCGCTGGCTATGGTTTTAACAAATCACACGCAGCTGCCTATGCCTTGGTGGCATATCAGACTGCATGGCTCAAAGCACACTACCCTGCTGAATTCTTGGCAGCGGTCATGTCATCGGAAATGCAAAACACCGATAACGTGGTGTTTTTGATTGATGATTGCCGCCACAATGGCTTAGAAGTGTTACCGCCTTCAGTGAATATGTCTTTGTATCATTTCCACGCAAGCGATGAACGTACCATTGTCTATGGACTTGGTGCGATTAAAGGCGTGGGTGAACAGGCCATGCAATCTGTGATTGATTCACGCCAAAAAGAAGGACCATATCGCGACTTATTCGATTTCTGCCATCGTATTGATTTGAAAAAAATCAATAAACGGACTTTAGAAGCTTTAATTCGTGCGGGAGCTTTAGACTGTTTAGGCATCGAACGTTCTAGTTTAATGGCACAATTGCCAGAGGCAGTACAAGCAGCAGAACAAGCCCGCTCTAACCGTGAAACAGGCATTATGGACCTGTTTGGTGAGGTTGAAGAAGTACAGCGTAAACCTGCCAAACCTGTGAAGCCATGGTCAGATGAAGTACGGCTCAAGGGTGAAAAAGACACTTTAGGTTTATACCTGACAGGCCACCCGATAGATGTTTATCGCAATGAACTCAAAGCCTTTATACCTAGTAAGATTAATGAACTAACCCCAACCCGACGTGGTGTGACCACCGTCTTTGCAGGTCTAGTGGTGGATGTTGCTAACTTCCCAAATCGGATGGTGGTCACTTTAGATGACGGTACCGCACGTATAGAAGTCTCTGCCAACCATGAGCGTTTCCAACGTTTTAAAGACATCGTACAAACTGAAAAAGTGGTGGTGATTGAAGGCGAAATTTACGAACGCGAAGGTTTTGACCGCCCTATGGGTCGGTTAACCAAAGCCTTTAGCTTAAATGAAATTCGTCAAAAACGTGCCAACAGTATTCAGATTCATTTACATACAGAACATTTAAGCAAGACCCTGAGTCAAGACTTACAAACAATGTTGCTGCCTTATTGTAATGTAGATTTATGCACCCATATTCCAGTCATTTTGCATCTAGATTATGCCTATGCTCAAGCTGAATTGCATTTGGGTATTCAGTGGAAAGTTGCCCCTTTAGATGAAGCCTTAGTCAAACTACGTGATTATTTTGGCAAGGAAAACCTGCATATTGAATATCAGGTGAAATCGAAGGCAGCCCGAGTCGCAGAAGTTGCTAAACCTGCAAATATTGCACCGCCGCCTGCGGACATGAGCATGGACGATGCACTAGATTTATATAATGCAGAAGCTGATCAATATTCTTAAAAATTTAACCCATTTGGATTTGTTATGAGTCAAGTTGACAATGCCGCTGTTGCCGCACATCTCTCCCACGTGCGAATTGTCATGGTAAACACCACCTTGCCTGCCAATATTGGCAGCGCCTTACGTGCCATGAAAACCATGGGGCTATGTAAATTAGTTTTGGTTTCGCCTAAAACCTATCCACATCCAGATATTGACGCTTTAGCCGCAGGTGCAACCGACCTAATTGAGCAGATTGAAGTGGTGGAAACACTTGAAGATGCCATTGCAAATTGTCATCTGGTTTTTGGTACCAGCGCACGTAGCCGTACAATTCCTTGGCCATTGCTAGATGCACGACCTGCCGCAGAAAAATCGTTAAATGCTGTGGCACAGCATGGGCAAAATGTCGCGATTATTTTTGGCCGTGAAGACCGTGGTTTAACTAATGAAGAACTGGCTTTGGCCAATTATCATGTCACTATTCCTGTCAATGAGGAATATGGCGTGCTAAATGTCGCTCAAGCCATTCAGGTCATTTGCTACGAAATGCGTATGGCAGCCATGGATATTGTGGGCAAAGTTGCCGATCCTACTGCAACGATGCAAGTAACAGATTCTGAAGCCATGCAATGGGATGAGCCTTTGGTGAATCACGAACAAATGCAGCAGTTCTATCCACATTTAGAAAAAATGCTGGCAGAAATTGAATTTATGGATCCAAAAAATCCACGATTATTGCCTTTACGCTTGCGTCGGCTTTTCGGACGTATACAATTAGATCGTATGGAATACCATTTACTTCGCGGTATTTTTAGCCGCGTACAAGCAATGAATAACGGTTCATGGAAAAAATCTACATCAACACAGGACGAGGATCAAACTAATGCTTAAACAGCTCAAAGAAGACATTCAAGCTGTCTTCGCGCGCGATCCTGCTGCTCGAAATACACTTGAAGTCTTAACCACCTACCCAGGCATTCATGCATTGCTCATGCACCGTGTGGCACATGAGTTATGGAACAAAGACTGTAAAGGTTCGGCTCGTCTGCTTTCTTCATTCAGCCGCTTTGCAACAGGCATTGAAATTCACCCAGGTGCAAAAATTGGGCGTCGCTTTTTTATTGACCATGGCATGGGTGTGGTGATTGGTGAAACCGCCGAAATTGGTGATGACGTCACTTTGTACCATGGTGTCACCTTAGGCGGCACCACTTGGAATAAAGGCAAGCGCCACCCAACTTTAGAAGATGGTGTGATTGTGGGTGCGGGTGCAAAAATCTTAGGCCCATTCACCGTACATAAAAATGCAAAAGTTGGTTCTAATGCTGTGGTGACCAAAGAAGTACCTGAAGGTGCAACCGCTGTAGGCAACCCTGCACGTTTTATTATCAAAAACAAACCTGCAGATGATCAGGAAGCACGTCGTCGTGATTATGCAGCCAGCATTGGTTTCCAACCTTATGCCGCGACTGAAGATCAATCTGACCCCGTGCTTGACGGTATGCGTGTGTTACTTGACCGTTTACAACAGAATGAAAAACGTATGAATTTGTTATGTCAGCGTTTATCTTTGCTTGATCCAACCTTTAAAAGTCAGCAACAAGATGAACAACCGTATAGCGCTGAAGAATTAAAAATAATTGAAGATGTTAGACGTGAATGTGAAACTCAAAGCAAATAATCTTTTGCTTTAAAAACTTCGTATCACTGTGTAACCAAGCCCCCTCATTTGTATTGCATGTTCGGAACAGATTTCTTAGACTGACCAACATGCAATATTTTCATCTAACACAATCACCACTCACTTTTAAAATAAATTGAACGGAAGAACACCATGACCCTTAAGCCTTTGGCACTCAGCATCCTTGCCGCGACGCTCGTCAGCGCTTGTGTAGCAACACCAAAACAAAAAGTGAAACCACCTATCGTTTTTACAGAACCTGAATTAAGCGCACCATTTTATGCCTTAAACCCTTTTAATTACGATGCCCCACCTCCGTTTGAAATTAACCTACAAAAAGCAGCAGCACAGCCTGTCACCAAAATGGTGGTGACTGACCCGAACAATCCAAGCCAAAGCATCACTTTAGATCAGAACAAATTGATTGTACCTACGGTGAATAACAATCAACGCAGCTTAAAGTTTGCGGCCTTGGCGGGCGAAAATGAAATAGACATCACTGAAATTGATGATTTCTTACAACTGGTTGAAGGTAAGGCACGTCACTATCCGCCACGTTTTAGTGAGCGTCAGGAACGCCGTGGTTTTGAAGCCAAACTTAAAGAAGTAACCGCACAACTAGACACTTTGGCAGCCAATGAAAATGCCTCTTTTGATATTTTAATGCGTGCATTTAAAGCCAGCGTCATGGCACGTAACCTTGACTTAGGTTCTATCTACACTACCCGTTCACTCAGCTATGCACAGCGTATTTTAAAAATTAATCAGGAAGATGCAGAAGCCAACTTCTGGTTTGGTTTTGGCCTGTCTGAAGGTGGTGGTCATCGTGAAGCAATTTCATATTTAGACAAAGCGATGAAAGCGGGTGTGCAGGAAGCTTATTTGTCTGCAGCCAATAATTATATTGCGCTAGAACAAAAGAAAAATGCGGTACAAACGCTGAAAAACTACAAAATCAAATACCCGCAAGAAGCTGAAGTTGCAGACCGTTTAATTGCTGAAATTGAAAAACAAGGTCGCTGGAATGTTTGGCAAGTGATTGCACCACGCACTTAATCTGCACCGATACAAAAATACCTTAAAATAGGCCGTTTCGACGGTCTATTTTTATGGCTAAGCAATTGAATTACGCCTAAAAAAACGTATGATGGAAAAAAATCTTAAAAATTAAGCCAGACTTTCCATGAATAAAATTGTGATTGCTGCACTGCTCAGTACAACACTGCTGTCTGGTTGTCAGGTAGTGAGTGTCAAAAATCAAGCTTTAAAAGTCAGTATCGCCAATGAACGCGATAGCATTTTGTCACGCAAAAAAATCAGTGAAGCCAGTTTGAATGTGCTATCGATGACAGGACGTGAAGCCACTATTTGTGCCGAACAACCTGCAGAATGTGTCAGCGCACTGAAGCAAATTCCACAGATCCAAGATGAACAATTACTGTCTACGGCAAGTGAATTATATTTAGCCAAAGCCATTGCACTGGAAAACTCCTCGTCCTGCAAAATTGGTATTCTGAATAGTAAAAGATCGGAAGAACAACAGAAAATTAATCAGGCCAATTATGAACAATGTTTAGATCAGCAATTAAATATGCTGGATCAAAGCATTCGTTACAGTTATGCCTACATGTTTCAGACCAAACGTGCTCCACAAGACCGTATTTTTGACAACCGCCAAGTCCAAATTCGAGATTTTTATAATCAGGCGATTGCCAAACTGGTCAGTAGCTATGCACTACGACATAAACACAACGAATTACAGCATCAAATTCGTGTCGGCAATAGCATTTATGAAATTGATTTTGATCACTATCCACAGTTGAAACAACAAAAAATTCAGCAATTGATGTCGACCTATAACTTAAACTTTTCGGGTTTACGCTCCATTACCCGCCGTGATGGTTTTGGTTCTGAGTTTTTGGTGGTATTACCTGAAAACCCAAATGATGACATCAGCCAAAGTAAATATATTATTGACCCACTGAAGCACTACTATCCTGCTGGAAAAAATCCAAATATTCACCAAGCACGATATTTAGCAGCAACCCTGACCGCAGAACCACTTAGCGCTCGTTCAATTGAAGATATTTTATATAGTTCACAATTTAAACTAAAAGCTTACGATCCTTATAAATACGAAGCCGCAAATATTGCTCAAAAGAACTATCCATTGGCGGCAAACTTTTCTGCGCCTTATGGCTTGTGGTTAGCACAGAATAACTTGGGTAAATCGGCTTATCTTTCACTGATTGACCGTGAAGAACGCCTGAGTATGCCGCATCTGTATTTGCTGGAGCCTTATAACCCTAACAAAAAAGTGATCGTACTGATACATGGTCTTGCCAGTAGCCCTGAAGCGTGGGTGCGTTTAACCAACGATATTATGGGTGATCCTGTATTGCGGGAAAATTTTCAAGTGTGGCAAGTTTTTTATTCAACCAATATGCCTATTTTAGAAAGTCGTTTCCAAATTTATGCTTTATTGCAACAAGGCTTTAAACAGGTCAACTCTTCTGCTGCAGCCAAAAAAGATGCCGTAGTGATTGGACACAGTATGGGTGGCATTTTAGCTCGATTACTGGTGAGTGATACTGACCTTACCCAACCAGCAATGCAAATGCTGAAGAACAGACGTCTAGAGCGCTTTAAATCTGACCCGTTATTGCAAGCCCGTTTGCGACTTAAACCCATCACAAATTTTAATCGGGCAATTTTTTTAGCGGCTCCACACCGTGGTACAGAGTTTGCCGACCGTTGGTTTACCCTTGCTGCCCGTAAAGTTATTCGTTTGCCAGGTGCATTTTTAAATGCATTTTCAGATACCTTACAACAGCATGATGTTGACCTAAAAAATCTTGCTAAAGAAATTGGGCATGGAGTCATTCAAAATGGCCCAAGTGATTTAAGTAAACATTCTAAATTTACTGAACTGACTGAAAATATTCTGCCCGTAAAAGGTTTTAAATATCACAGCATTATTGGCAACAATACTGAAAGCAAAGAACCCCTACTCATGAATGATGATGTTGTGCACTACAACAGCGCACATCTTACAGGTGCTGTTTCTGAAAAAATTATCAAAGGCAGTCATTCTATTCAAGAAACGCCTGAAGCTGTACTGGAACTCAGACGTATTCTACGTTTGCATTTGCAAGAGTTAGGTTTGTATAAACCTTAAAATCCAATTTAATCTACGCAACAAAAAACCGAAGTGAATATTTCATCTTCGGTTTTTTGTTGACTTAAACATTCAAAATACTTAGGCAGGTGCTTGCCCCCAGTACGCTTTGGTCAATAATGCTTCTAATTCGGCATAGTCATATTCACGTGGGTTGTAATATGGACTATCACAAATAATACCTACGACTTCTGCGGGTGCTGTTGCAGGCAAGCCCAAATCTTTCAGTGCCATTGGAATATTTAACTTCTGATTGAGCTGATAAATTGCTAAGCCCAATTGATCTCGATCTGACACATTTAAAGCAACTGCCAATCGATTCATGGCTTCAACATCTGCATGGCGGTTATAGTGCACTGAATATGCCAGCATAATGGCATGGGTTTGTGCATGTGGTAATTGATAACGCCCACCAAGGCTATGACAAATTTTATGGTGGATTGCCATACCTACCGAACCCAAACACACCCCTGCTAACCACGCACCATACAAGGCTTGTTCACGTGCCTGAATATTGTGTGGCGTTTCTACAATTTCAGGTAAAGCCTGTGCCAGTTGAGTAATCGCTTCTTCCGCCATTAAACTGATAATTGGATTTTTATCTTGTGCATACAAGGCCTCAACCGCGTGTGCCATTGCATTCATACCTGAGCATGCCGAAATTTCTGTAGGCAAATTCAGGGTCAATTCTGGATCATAAATCACCACTTTAGGCAGTACCTGTTCAGCTTTTCCTGTGGTTTTTAGCTGATTTTCAGTAATACCATATACTGTTGTCATTTCACTGCCAGCGTAGGTCGTAGGGATTGCAATAATCGGTAGATGAGTTTCCAATGCAATCGCTTTGGCCAAACCAATGGCTGAACCGCCACCTAATGCCAAACAGCAGTCGGCTTTTAAATGCTTCGCATCGTGTATGGCTTGCTGTGCCACTTCTTTTGGCACATGCATCACAGCGTGTGGATATACCGCCACAGCACTGTCTTGGATTTGTCTAAATAAACGCTCACCTGCTGCTTGTTGTCCTGCAGTCGTAATAATTAAAATACGTTGATAACCGTAAGGATGTAAAATGTCCTGAATGTTATTCATTTGCGCCGAAGCAAAATGAACATCTACAGGCAAAGCCTGATAATGAAATGCTTGCATCTTATTGATCTTAAATTTTGTGACACTTTGAGTTTAAAGTGAAAAAGAGAGGCTTGAATAGCCCAATTCTGCAACGCTGCTTTGCAAAAAAGAAAACCATCAATCGTGTATATTTTAGATTTGGATTAGGTCGCATCGAATAAGTAATAGCAGTCTAAAAATACAAAAGCCCATTTTAAAATGGGCTTTGGCTTTCTTTTCAAAATTAAAACTGCAAATTTTGTACTTAGTCGATCTCTTTTAGGCACACTGCAGATAAAATTGGCACACCAAAGCACGGAAGTAACAATAGAATCCAGTATTCTACAACCGTTTCTTCGCTGATCATATTAATAAATAATCCGCCAATGACCAGTACCGCAGCAATTAAACCTAGAAAAATTCCAAAAAATCTTGCAGGCATTTTACGTCCCCTGAACAATCGAACAAAAGTGTTGAGTCTAGTATATACCCTATATTTGAATAATATATTATTTTTTAAGCAAAGATTAACAAAGCCATACAATCTTAGAGGTAGATCGAAAATGGCGATATTGCACAGAATAAAGCATTATCTCAACTCGCATTGTTTATTTAACTTGGGATGATACGCAAGGCATTTGCTGTTTCCACCATGCTTTCATACCACCCTGTAACTGCGATGTCTGATAGCCCATTTTGTTCAATTTTCGAGTTGCAGGAATACTTCTATGCGCAGACAAACAAATTGTCACCACAGGCTTTGCAAGGTCTAAAGCCAACGCTTGGATATTGGCTTCAGTCATTTGCGTTAACGGTAAATGCAACGCACCCTCAATATGACTATCACAGAACTCTTTTCGAGTACGTACATCTACAATTTGCACATCTTGCCGTTGTTGTAATAAATCCTGTGCACTAATTTCAGATACTTTGCCCCACGGCAAATACATTATTAAATTCCACATTGCTCACTCCACAACCAACAAAAACTTGAATATTCCAACAAATAATTTAAACCTTAGCACAGCAAAGCTGGTCAAAATTTGACTATTTTTAGATATGAAGCATCTAGACACATTTTCTAACAATAATCAAAACCCATTTAATATATAAGTTTATATTATATAATATCAAAATAAATGTGAGTGTCATGATGAAAACACCCGATCAACTTATTTCTGAAGCTAAAAGTGAAATTACAGAAATTAGTGTCCTAGAATTGCATGAAAAATACTTGAAACATCCTGATATTATTTTGATTGATGTACGTGAACCTGAAGAACACCAAGCCTGTGCAATTGACCGTGCTGTCAACTTTCCTCGTGGTATGCTAGAAATGAAAATCGCACAACATCCTGTTGTGAACCACTACTGTGAAGTTGAACGAGCACTTGCTGATCTTGCAGAAAAAGATATTTATTTGGTCTGTGGAACAGGCGGTCGCTCTGCTTTGGCAACTCAATCTTTGCAAAGAATGGGTTTTGAAAAAATCTTTTCAGTCCAAGGTGGCATGCAGGCTTGGCTAGATGCGGGTTTACCCACGATTTCCATTTCTGGCTAATTTAGTTTCAGGAAATGTAATCTAGTTAATATAGCATCAGGCGTGTATGTGTAATCTTTATGGTTATATGTCTGTATAAACAGCTATTTTACATTTAATTTTCACCTTTAATTTCATGCAATATTTCTATTACAAAATCAAAGATTTTGGTTTTTGTGATAGTGTTACATGCAAACTTTGAATAAAAGATCAATGCAGTGTTAATGATGTGGGGAAGATTGCTAGGCCTATCTGCAATCTTGTTGCAAGTCGCTGTATTTTTACAGCCATTATTGCCAGAGAAACAACATTTTTCCTCTGTGTGTAAAACTGTTGTCCAAGCATTATTTTCTGATCAGGCCAAATCTGCAAATCCACTATCTGCAGATCATACGCATCACTCATCAAACATCACTGCGTCTAACTCCAATTCAAATCAGACAATTACACATTCAGCTCAGCATCAGGATTCTTCTGAACAAGATTCGCATGCCAATCATGAGTGTGAATACTGTTTGGTATACAGCTTTGCACTGCCATTATTGGATACCAAGCTCAGATATGTGTTAATTCGCACACAAATTCGAGTTTTAGCTTTTAAAACAGCGTTTACTTCAACGCTGTTTCAGAGTGAGCCTTTCTTTTTTCTCCCACAAAGCCGTGCACCCCCTTCTGTCTTATAAACTCTTGTGATATTTGGTGATGGCGCAGCGATACACTTAGCTGCAAATCCCTATGATAAATATATCCAAACCGATTATTTATTTGAATGAATTGACTCGTTTATTCGACCCTAAGGAGGAGATAACCATGCATCTGCTTCAACACAGTCATAACTATGTAAATCATGATGTAGATCAAGTGGTATGCTTAGATTTAGCCCAACAAATTGTTAAAGTTCGACAAAAAATGAATATTTCACAAGCAGAACTTGCGGCAAAATTATGTATCTCTGCCAGAACTTTGGAAAGTTGGGAACGTGGTGTTCGTCAACCTTCTAGTTCTGCCCAAGCTTTGATTCGATTATTTATTAAATCACCGCAATTTGTGTTAGAAAGTTTGGCTTAAAACATCTGTTTTGATTTTTTAAAGCCTTTTAAAAACAATATAAAGAAGCTCTTGAGGGAGCTTCTTTAACTATAAAATCAATTTAAATGGTCAATCACTTCATCTTTTTGTTTAATATTCACCACAAATATTCTGAAGATCACAAATCACTTTTTTCAAAACCTTAAATATACAGTGTTTAATGTATTTACAAGATTACGCTGCATATTCTCTACTTATTCACTAATTTAACTAAGATGACGTAAAATAGACGCTCACCTATTTACACTCAAATCACGCCTCAGACTAAAGGATTCCAACTGCATGAACATGAAAGAAATCATGGCTGATCTATCTTCCCACACCCCAATGATGCAGCAATACCTACGGGTGAAGATGGAACATCCACATTCTTTAATGTTCTATCGCATGGGTGATTTTTACGAATTATTTTTTGATGATGCACACAAAGCCGCCAAGCTTTTAGGTATTACACTCACCCATCGTGGTAAAACCAGCGGCAAGCCTATTCCAATGGCAGGTGTGCCGTACCATGCCGCAGAAGGTTATCTGGCTCGCTTGGTCAAAAAAGGCGAAACTGTGGTCATCTGTGAGCAAATTGGCGAAGTGACAGGTAAAGGCCCTGTAGAGCGTGGTGTGGTAAGAATTATCACCCCAGGTACACTTACCGATGATGCCTTGCTTAACACCCACCAATCTTCCAATTTGGTCGCTTTATGCTTACAGCAAAACCAGATTGGCATTGCATTACTGGACTTGAGTGCAGGTATTTTTAAAGTTCAGCAAATGGATTATCGACCTGAACAACTCGCAATTGAACTCTCACGTTTAATGCCAAGTGAAATTGTGGTCGATGAAGATATTGTCGATCCAAATATTATTGAACAGGTTAAAAAACAGCTCGACTGCCCTGTGACTAAACGCCCAAATGTCGATTTTAACCTGAACAATGCACAAAAAACTCTCTGTGATCAATTCAGCGTTTCTACCCTGTCAGGTTTTGGTCTTGATCACCTACCTTTAGCCAAAGCCGCTGCGGCTGCTCTGATTCACTATGCCAAAGAAACACAAAAAACGGCCTTACCGCATATTCGCAGTATTCAGTTAGAGCAAAGCAGTGATTTTATCGCACTAGACCCTGTGACCCGTCGCAATCTTGAATTGGTTGAACCATTGTTTGAACATGGAACATCTTTATTTCAACTCATCAATGACTGCCAAACTTCCATGGGTGGCCGCTTGCTTAGTCGTACCCTAATGCAACCTTTGCGTGATACTGCACTGCTTGATGCACGTTTAGATGCCATCCAAGCCTTGTTACAGGGCTATCATGAATCTCCAGTACGTTTGGTACTTAAAGAAATAAGTGATATTGAACGGGTACTGAGCCGTGTCGCACTGGGTAGCGCTCGCCCACGTGACTTGGTTCAACTACGCCAAGCTTGTGCGCAAATTCCATATTTACGCCATGCATTACAGCCGATTGTTTCTGCACAGCAATCGCAACTCATTCAAAACCTGAATGAAGAATTGGGCGATTTTCATGGGCTGCATCAACGTCTTATGCAGGCCATTGTGGAAAATCCACCTGTTTTATTGCGTGATGGTAATGTCATTGCAGAAGGTTTTGACAATGAACTGGATGAACTGCGTAAAATTCGAGATCACGCAGGACAATTCCTTATTGATTTAGAAATTAAAGAGCGTGAACAAAGTGGCATACCTACTTTAAAAATTGGCTACAACCGTGTCAGTGGTTATTACATTGAACTGACCCGAGCCCAAGCTGAGCAAGCACCTGAGCATTATATTCGTCGTCAGACTTTAAAAAATGCAGAGCGCTATATTACCCCTGAGCTGAAAAGCTTTGAAGATAAAGTACTTTCTAGTGAATCTCGTGCTTTGGCACGTGAAAAAATGCTGTTTGAAATGCTACTGGATGAATTACGCCAAGACATTGCTCAATTACAGATGATGAGCAGTGCGATTGCACAAATTGATTTATTAGCTAACTTTGCCCATCAAGCCCGCTTACGCAATTGGGCACGTCCTGAATATAGTCCTGAAACAGGTATTAAAATCACTGCTGGGCGTCATCCTGTGGTTGAAGCCTTGAGTAAAACAGCATTTACTCCAAATGACACCATGCTGGACTACAATCATCGCTTGGCAATTATTACTGGCCCGAATATGGGCGGTAAATCAACCTATATGCGTCAAACGGCACTGATTGCCCTACTTGGTTATTGTGGCAGTTATGTACCTGCACAAGCCGCTATATTAGGGCCAATTGACCGTGTATTTACCCGAATCGGCTCTGCGGATGATCTATCTACGGGTAAATCGACCTTTATGGTAGAAATGACTGAAACATCACAAATTTTACATCATGCCACCTCGCAATCTTTGGTGCTCATGGATGAAGTTGGTCGAGGCACTAGTACTTACGATGGTTTGTCTTTGGCATGGGCATGTGTTTTAGATTTAAGCAAACGCATCAAATGTTTATGTTTATTTGCCACACATTATTTTGAGCTGACCGAATTAAGCAAAGAGTCAGGGGTAGATAACTACCACGTTACTGCAAAAGAAATGAATGGAAACTTAATTCTGTTACACAAAGTTCAACATGGTCCAGCCAGTCAAAGTCATGGTTTACAGGTCGCAAAACTGGCAGGTATTCCTACTAATGTGATTAAAGAAGCACAAAACCGCTTAAGAATTTTAGAAAAGCAGCAGCTTAAAAATGTTAATTTGGCCGTTCAGGATGATTTATTCACCCCTGCTACCAGCTTGGCAGAAGCTGAAATTATTGAACGTGTGATTGAAGTGGAAAAACCATCACCTGCGCTAGACTTATTGCGCAGTATAGATGTAGATAATTTGACTCCACGTCAAGCATTAGATCAGTTATATGCTTTAAAAGAGCAACTGAATAGCTAATTTAAACCGCTAAGATTTTTAGAAAAAATTAACAAACTAAAGACTCTCAATTGAGAGTCTTTTTCATTTATAAGTTTTTTTGATGGTTTTACCCACTTTTTATCAAATTTAGTAGCACTATCTATATCAAATATCAGTAAAAGCAATTGTTAGTTACAGTGTTTTTTGCCTAAAATAGACTATTCTGAATTAGAACCATATTTTTAGGTAGCTGTCGCCATGACATTTGTTGTCACTGAAAACTGTATTAAATGTAAATACCAAGATTGTGTTGAAGTTTGTCCTGTTGACTGCTTCTACGAAGGTCCAAACTTCCTTGTCATTAATCCAGACGAATGTATTGACTGTGCATTGTGTGAACCTGAATGTCCTGCAAATGCAATTTTCTCTGAAGATGAATTACCAGAAGGTCAAGAAGTCTTTATTGAGCTAAATGCAGAGCTTTCACAAACTTGGCCAAACATTACACAAATTGGCGATCAACCTGCTGACCGTGAAGAATGGAATGGCAAGCCAGACAAATTACAATACTTAGAAAAGTAAGTTTGTCCTGTTTTTAAAAAGATCAGCCTGTGCTGATCTTTTTTTATACCTAAAACACACATTTGATTGCAATATTTTCAAATTTTAACCCGTATTTTCGATTAGAATACGGACACTTTAAATAAATATCTGATTTGCCTAATGAAGCAATTTTTCAAGGCGCTGTTTTCGTTCAGCATTGTTCCCATGCTTTTGGTGGCTTGTAGCTCAACCCCAGACAGAACAACAACGATTACCACGCCCGATGGAAAACGAATTTTCATTCCTCAAGAAAAAATTACCTACGAACGACAGGCAGCACCGAAAATTGTGCCCTACGCCTACAATGCTTGGGTCGCCGTAAGTGACAATTTACGCCAAGTCCGTGAGTACGAACGCTTCTTAGAACAAAATGGTGTGGGCAATATTATCCCTAGTTTTGAATTAATGCGTACTGCGCGAGATTGGCAGCGTTGTGGACGTTCACAGTTTATGATTCCAAGTCGTGAATTGTGGAAAAACCAAGTACCAACCCTACGCGTATTTAAGTATTTAGTTGCCTCTAAAGTTTTAACCGACTTTGAAGTCACCTCAGTGTATCGTGATTTACCACTGAATCAGTGTGCAGGCGGAGCAAATTCTTCTCGCCATTTATTCAACTCTGCGATTGATTTTAGAATTGGTCCACAATTCCCAAATGCCGAAGATTATGCCTACATTGAAAGTACCAAATACCGACTGTGTCAGTTCTGGCATCAATATGGGCAAAGTTTAAATATGGGTTTGGGCTTATATGCTTCTGGTCAAATTCATATTGATACTCAAGGCTATCGTACTTGGGGGCCTGATTTAAGCCGTCATTCATCTATATGTAATTTCTAACTTTTGTTGTTTCAAATGAATGTTTAAAAGAGGTCAACACTGGCCTCTTTTTTACATCTATCGCATCTAAAAGCAGTCGCATTCAACAGTAACCCAGCGTAATAAATTGCACTCTAAGCAGAAAAGTTTACAATGCACACATCGCAACAAAGGTGAGCTGACTATGCAACAAATGTGGACGGATATCGATCACTATATCGAATCACATTTAATCCCCGAAGACCCAATTTTGACGCAAACTTTGGAAAATACCGATGCCAAAGGTTTTCCAGACCATCTTGCCGTTGCCGCAAATCAGGGGATGTTGCTACAAATGCTCATTCAGATGAACCAATGCAAACGGGTATTGGAGTTGGGTACTTTTGCAGCTTACAGCACTATGTGGCTCGCGCGCGCCCTACCTGAAGATGGTTATATTCTAACAATTGAAGGACGGGATACTCACGCTGCTTTAGGTCAAGAAAATATTGATCGTGCCCAGTTGAAACAACAGGTTGAATTGAAAGTCGGACGAGCTGCCGATATTTTAAAAGCACTCCCTGCCGATACAGCAGCCTTTGATTTTATTTTTATTGATGCAGATAAACAAAGCTATCCTGAATATTTAGAACTCAGTCTTAATCTTTCCCATTCAGGTACAATTATCTTTTTAGACAACGTGATTCGCGCGGGTGAAATTTTAAATCCTGAAAATCACAAGCCGAGCATTGAGGGTATTCGTAATATGTTTACTGCAATGCAAAACCATCCTCGAATTTTATCTTGTACCGCATTACAAACTGTAGGCAGCAAAGGTCACGATGGCTTTGCTTTAGCGATTGTAAAGTAAACCCAACGTAAGGTTAAAAAACAACCTGGATCGATTTTACATTATATATTATAATGTTACATGTACTGTCCATACAGTTATCCACAATTTATGCGGATAACCATGGACAGTTGCTCAACAGTTAGATCAGCTCAGCTAAACAATTGCTTACCCTGTCTTTTAATACGTTTTTACTTTGCAACCAATAACGGTACAGTCGAATTACGGAAAATACTGGTGGTAATACTGCCCAAGAAGAATTGATGAATTT
Organism: Acinetobacter sp. A3; assembly: GCF_012371415.1. Lineage (NCBI taxonomy): Bacteria > Pseudomonadati > Pseudomonadota > Gammaproteobacteria > Moraxellales > Moraxellaceae > Acinetobacter > Acinetobacter sp. A3. The sequence continues at coordinate 67,291 of NZ_JAAZQW010000005.1, read as the reverse complement.
TGCTGTGACTAAATGCACCCAACACAATCAGCTGAATACCATGCTCACGCTGATAATCTAAAATATTCTCTGCAACATCACCATAACGGTATTCCACCACCACATCCAAACCGGCTGAGGTTAAGAAATCCGCAGGTTCATTTAACACTTCTGGATGATCGCCCACATAGAGCAAATGGCATTGCAATAATTTAAGCAAATCACTTTGTGCAATGCGCTTCATCATTTTGATACAGGTTGGTGAATATTCATAGGCAAAAATAAAACGTGTCGGCGCTTTAAAATTTTCACCCACAGTCATCACTGTACAATTTGCCCCACGGATAAAGTTTTCAACATTGCTACCCAAAGCTTTATTGCGCTCAGCCGATTTCTCTCCTACTCGGCCAATGACCACAATATCTTCTTCATTCAACAAACTGAAACTTTGTTCTAAAAAGTCGCCTTTTTCCTGTAAATGAGTCGGTACGATACCAAACTTTTCCTGAATCATATTGGAAATATGCTGCAACAGATTGTTGCTGTAGTCTAAGGCTAATTCACTTTGTTTTTGTTCAAGTTCTGATAGTTCTTTTAATAGCATGGCATTACTTTCAAAGCCAATCACACCGCTGATTTCCCCCAAATGATAGCTAGCGGGGTAATAGTCCAACACTTGCAATAACACCAATTCACGTTGAGTTTGTGTTGCAATCCACGCAGCAGCTTCTGCAAGCGCATTAATACAGGGCGAAGAATCAATACAAGCAATTACACGTTTCATTGTTGCCTCACTTACTGCCTTTTGCAGGCTATTTTTAATTGTTATTTTTAACTTAGCACAACTCGTGTTGCAGGGACATGAAAAAATGTAATCAAGTTTAAAGATTTAGCCTGACTGAATAAAAGCTAGTCACGATAACGAATCCGTTTTGCTGGATTTCCTGCTACAATTTCACGTTCCTGAATGTCTTTGGTGACCATGCTATTCATACCCACAACGGCATGTGCTGCAATCTTTACACCATCTTTAACCCCAACATGCGCACCGAGCCAAACATCTCTTCCAATTTCAATGCCTTGTGAACTTACTGCTTGTTGATAGATCGGCTGATCTAATGCCATACCATGATCAAAAGCATATAAATGACAATAGGCTGCAATACGCACTTGGTCATGTAATTTAATGCCTGCACGACCGCCATCTAAAATACAGTGATGGTTTATCGCAACTTCATTGCCAATCTCTAAAGGGCCATGCAAAGTGCAATCTGCTGCAATAAATGTGTTATCGCCAATTTTTATATGACGACCAGGCTCTGCAAAAATGTGTGCTAAAGGTGAGATAAAACAGTTTTGACCTATTTCAACTGTTTCCATTGCCATTAAATAGTCTTGATATTCCTGCTGCCAAGCTTCTGCCCAAATACGATGTTTAGGCTTTAATGACCAATATAGCCACGGCATATAATTTAAACGGTGCTTATGCTGTTCACGATATTTCAAGAGCGGATCTGCATTGCTAGATTCAGTCATGTTGATCTTCTTCAATTATTTTAAGTTGTTCACGCCCACGGCTTATATCTTGTAATTTAAATCTTAATGGATCAATTTGATGTACTTGCAGCAAGGCCTGCACCACTACACCATTTGCAGTATAGTCTTCCTGATACTCTATCTGCTGACTGTTCAACTCGTACTGTAAAATTGCCCATTCATTAAACTGACAGGCAAATTGCACCATTTTTTTCTCAATCAGTTCTATTTTTTCTGCTAAGGCCAAACATTGCCCTGCGCAGCCACCATAGGCACGCACTAAACCGCCTGTACCCAATTTAATACCACCATACCAACGATTGACCAATACCAAAACATTGGTCAGCTCATTGCCCTCAATCGTGGCTAAAATTGGGCGACCAGCCGTACCCGAAGGCTCGCCATCATCATTAAAACGTAATTGATGCCCTATTTTCCATGCCCAGCATTGATGTGTGGTCGATGGATCACGTTGCTGTTCTAGAAAAGTTTTTACCGCTTGCTCATTGTCTACAGGCACTGCGATGGCTTGAAATCGACTTTTTTTAATTTCTTCTTCAAAAGTGATTGGCGCAGCAATGGTAAAAGGCATAACAATCCAGACAAATAACCAGATAAATAAAACCTGAAGATTATAACGTGTTTAGAGCACAACCGACATGAAAAAACCTTCTAGCGAATTTCGATAGAAGGTTGAGTAGTAGTGTATTCATCTGGATTAAAAGTCATCTTTTAACGCAAAGAAAACCATTCAAATTTTTAGACAAAAAAGTCTTCACCCAAATACACTTCACGTACGGTTTCATTTTCCAGAATTTCTTGTGGAGTTCCTTCAGCAATCACTGAGCCTTCACTAACAATATAAGCACGTTCACAAATAGCTAAAGTGTCACGCACGTTATGGTCAGTGATTAATACACCAATGTCGCGGTCTTTCAAGGTACGGATAATATCTTTAATATCACCGACTGAAATGGGATCGACCCCTGCAAACGGTTCATCTAGCAACATAAACTTAGGGTCTGCGGCCAAAGCACGTGCAATTTCAGCACGACGACGTTCACCACCTGACACACTCATCCCTAATGAATCTTTAATATGGGTGATTTTAAAATCTGCCAACAACTCAGCCAAACGCTGCTGACGTTGCTGTTTATTTAAGTCTTTTCGTGTTTCCAAAATAGCCATAATATTTTCAGCAATGGTCAATTTTCTGAAAATCGAAGCTTCCTGTGGTAAATAACCAATGCCCTTACGTGCACGTTCATGCATCGCAAGATCAGACAAATCCAGTTGATCTAAATGGATTTCGCCTTTATCCATACGCACCAAGCCCACAACCATATAGAAACTGGTAGTTTTTCCTGCACCATTTGGCCCTAGCAAACCTACAATTTCACCACTTTTCATTTCAAATGAAACGTCTTTTACCACCCAGCGCTTATTGTAGTTTTTTGCCAAATGCTTAATACATAGCGTTTGCTGACCGCGCTGTGTGCTGTCTTGTGTTGCGCTGCTTTGATCCATTAATCACGCGCTCCCGGGAATGATTTTGAGCTTGATGGTGGAATCACAATTTTGACACGACCCGCATCTGAACCTGTTTTATTTGGTGTACCAATTGCCTCAACATCACCTTTGTTCATGCTATAGCGCAAGGTATTACCACGAATACTGGCACCATCTTGTTCTAAAAGCGCACCACCCGATAAGGTAATAATGCCTGTTTCTGCATTGTAAACAATCTTCTGCGCTTGGCCTTTCGCTAGCCCTTTGGCAGGATCGGTTTTTTGCTGAAATTGTGCAGGTCTACCTGTAGCCGTAATTACACTAATTTCTTTTTTACTGTTCAAATTAGCAACAATAGAGTCAGCCTGTAGCTTCATGGTGCCCTGTTCAATAATCACATTGCCAGTATAAGTCGTTACACCCGAACGCTCACTAAAGGTTGCACGGTCTGCCACCAAGCTAATTGGCTGATTACGGTCAGAAGGAATTGCCCAACTACCTGCCGATGAAAGCACCGCCAAGCCTACAAGTACTGCTTGTTTTATCAACGTTTTAGACGCGGTAAGCTTAGTTTTATGGTTCATACTTTCCTCGAATATTAAAAAATTCGTATTGGCCGTCATTTAAATTGGCTTTTAAACCCTGACTGATAAAATCTGCTTGTGGTGACTGTACCACCACCTGCTTATCAGTATTGATTTCACGTGTTTTGGGAAGCACGTTTAATTCTGCTGTTTCAAGCGTAAGCTTGCCTTGATTAAGTAACTTTGTTGCTAAAACCTGATCGGACAACACCACTTTTTCATTGTCATTAAAACCTTGCGCTTGCTTGGCATAGAACGTGGCATCTACCTCGCCCGCCTTGTACATCGAAGCATTTAAATTTTCCAGCTTAGAGGTCTTTTGCTGCATATCTTGCTCTAAACGGTCAATTTGAGCGCGTACATATAAATTGCCCTGCTCATCGGTCTGGGTCAGATGAATTTGCTCGGCTGAATAAGTCATCGAACGTGCAGCGTCAGTTTCCAGTTTTTTGCCTTTACCGCTGTAATAGTAATAACCACCACTTACAGCTGCAATTGCAATCGCAGTAACGTATAAAACTTTAGTATCCATAAGTGGGGCTGTAACTCAAATCTTTGAATGCATGACGTATTAATGAGGGATTGTGAGATATTTTTCAAGTAACTCTTGGTATACGCCTTTGGCAGTTAAAATCATATCGCAGATTTCACGTACCGCACCACGACCACCCATGGCTTGTGTTACTAAATCTGCACGGCGACGCACCTCAATATGTCCATTAGGTACAGTCACTTTCATACCTGCAATGGAGAATGCCGACAGATCAGGCCAGTCATCACCCATGTACATACAATCTTGAGGTGATAAACCCAGTTGTGCACACGCTTCCTGTAACGCTGTACCTTTGTCTTCACGCCCTTGATAGACCAAGTCTACGCCTAAATCAGACATGCGTTTTTCGACAATATTGCTTTTACGCCCTGTAATGATAATGACCTTGACGCCAGCCTGCTGCACCAATTTCATGCCTAAACCATCACGAATATCGAATGATTTAATTTCATCACCACTGTTGGTCAGGGTAACAAAACCATCACTTAAAATTCCATCGACATCTAAAACCAAAGCTTCAATATGACGTGCTTGCTCTAATAAAATATAAGATGCCATTGTTTAGTTCACCCCTGCTTGAATCAAGTCATGCATACTGATCACACCAATGACCTTATTGGCATCATCCACCACCACAAACTGATTAATTTTACGGTCACGTAATTGTTCTAAAGCTTCAACTGCACGCGCTTCTTGTGAAATAGTTGCAGGGTGCTGTGTCATCACTTGCCCGACTTGTAAATTCACATCAAAGCCCTGTTGCTTATCAATTAAACGACGTAAGTCACCATCGGTGAAAATGCCTAATAAGACATCATTCTCATCCACAATTGTGGTTAAACCTAGACGTTTGTTTGAAATTTCGTATAACACCTTGTTCATTGGTGTATCTGGTGCAACTTTTGGTAGCTCGGTACCCGTGTGCATCAAATGCTTCACATGCAATAACAGACGTTTACCTAATGCTCCCGCAGGATGCGAACGAGCAAAATCATCGGCAGTAAAACCACGTGCTTCAAGCAAGGCGACCGCCAAAGCATCACCCAAAGCCAAGGTTGCTGTAGTACTGGAGGTTGGTGCCAAACCAAGCGGACAGGCTTCCTGAATATTACCCAAAGTCAGTGCCACATCGGCATTTTGTGGCATTGGCCCACGATCATCACCACTAATCGTGATTAGCGGCACTTCTAGATGCTTGATGAGTGGCATTAACATCATGATTTCATCACTTTTGCCTGAGTTGGAAATGGCAATTAAAACATCTCCACGTACCAGCATACCCAAGTCACCATGCCCTGCTTCACCCGGATGCATGAAGAAAGACGGCGTACCTGTAGATGCAAATGTTGCTGCCATCTTACGGCCGATATGCCCAGACTTCCCCATACCCGTGACAATCACCCGACCTTTGCAATGCAGCATAATTTCGCAAGCACGGCTAAAGCGATGGTCAATTTGCGTAGCCAAGACCTGCAATGCTTGCTCTTCTATTTTTAATGTGTCTAAGGCTACAGATTGAAAATCAATGGTATTTGGCATGTTTTCTATTCAATGTTGGACTTAAATAAAGTGTGGTACACAGCCTAATAAAACAGGTTTATTAGAGCCGCTTAGATTTTCGCAATTTTAGCATATCTATGCAATTCTAAGCTTTGATTCTGAGTGTGTTTTTTGTTTTTATCGTTTTGTAGATATTCCTTAAAGCTCTTCAATATCTACACCTATTTGACTTGTTCTTTTTTGACAAGCCCTGAGTTAGAAATAAAGTTCCTGCTTAGGTTATTTAATGAATATCTATGTAAACGACGCCTGAACTTTTTGCTGTGTCTAAATGAATACTGCAAAAAAACTTCCATAAAAAAACGCCTATCTTTCGATAGGCGTTTTTAAAATTTTGGAGCGGGAAACGAGACTCGAACTCGCGACCCCAACCTTGGCAAGGTTGTGCTCTACCAACTGAGCTATTCCCGCAATATGGAAGTGAATTATAGAGAATTTCATACAACTGTCAACTCTCTATGCTTCCAAGTGCTCAATTAATCAGCACGACGCCATACTGTACCCTGACGGGTATCTTCCAATACTACGCCTTGATCAAGTAAAGACTGGCGAATTTCATCGGCACGGGCAAAGTCTTTGGCTTTTTTGGCATCCTGACGCTGCTGAATCAATTCTGCAATGGCTTGTTCAGACAAACCTAAAGCATCCTGACCAATATCAGACTTCAGGAATTCATCTACATCATGCTGTAACAAACCTAAAATATTGGTCAAATGACGCAAGGTTGAATAATACACAGCCGCCTGTTCTGCCTGCTGCTCTTTTACCGCACGGTTCAGCTCTTTATTGACTTCAAACAGAACTGCTATCGCTTCTGCAGTGTTAAAGTCATCACGCATTGCAGCATTAAAGCGCTCTACCAAAGCCTCATCTAACGGCTCAACAGTTTTCGCACCATAAGCTTGTTGATAAGCTTTAAATGAGTGATAGAAACGTGATAAAGCAGTTTTCGCTTCTTTCAAGGCAACATCGGAGAAGTTTACAGGGCTACGATAATGTGAAGACACAATAAAGTAACGGATCACTTCAGGATGGAACTTTTCCATCACATCGCGGATAGTGAAGAAGTTACCCAATGACTTTGACATTTTTTCGCCATCGACATTAATAAAACCGACGTGCATCCAGTAATTCACATACTGCTCACCTGTCGATGCTTCAGACTGGGCAATTTCATTTTCATGGTGTGGGAACATTAAGTCTGAACCACCGCCATGAATATCGAAATGGTTGCCTAAGCAGCAAGTCGACATTGCAGAACATTCAATATGCCAACCAGGACGTCCATTGCCCCATGGAGAAGCCCAAGATGGTTCATTTTCTTTGGCATGTTTCCAAAGAACAAAGTCAAATGGATGCTTTTTATCGACTTCAACATCTACACGTTCAGATGCACCCGCTTGCATGTCTTCCAGCTTACGGCCTGAAAGACGGCCATATTTGTCAAATTTTTCGACCTGAAAATAAACATCGCCATTGCTTGCAGGATAAGCCGTGCCTTTATTTACTAAATTGCCAATCATGTTTTGCATTTGGTCAATAAATTCAGTGGCACGTGGTGCTGCATCTGGCTCAGCACAGCCTAAGTTTGCTGCGTCTTCATTCATGGCTTGAATAAAACGATCCGTTAAAGCCTGAATACTCTCGCCATTTTCATTGGCACGTTTAATAATTTTGTCGTCAATGTCGGTGATGTTGCGTACATATTTCACCTTCCAACCCTGACTACGTAAAAAGCGAATGATGTAGTCAAATGCAACCATAACCCGCGCATGTCCAATATGACAGTAATCATAAACCGTCATACCACAGACATACATGTCGATATGTCCTTCTTTACGCGGAACAAATTCAACTTTTTTACGTTGCTCTGAGTTATATAGAACAAATGGTTGCATAGGTTTTCAAAATAGGTCTATTAAAAGATGCACCATCTTAACCTAAGCATTATTTTTCATAAAGTTTTTCGATGTTTTTATTCTGTATGAGGATATTGCGAGTGATGAGTACACTCTCGACCAGACCTTCTCCCGAAGGAGAAGGAACGTTCAATACTGATCTTAAACTTGGATTGATCTTATAAAGTGAGTAAACCTTATGCCGCGTCGCGTTTTTGTACCAAAATCGCACCGACAGAGTAACCCGCACCAAATGAACACAGTACACCATATTCACCATTATCGACTTCATGTGCAGTACGGTGTAAAGCAATAATTACCCCCGCTGAAGAGGTATTGGCAAACTCATCTAAAATAATAGGTACTAGACCAGGTTGTGCCGCTTCTTTACCCACCACCAATTTTAAAATCAGTTCGTTCATGCTGGCATTGGCTTGATGCAACCAGAAACGCTTCACATCGGTTGGTGCAATCTGATTTTTTTCCAATTGCGCAGTAATCATTTTAGCCACTAACGGACAGACTTCTTTAAAGACTTTACGGCCATCCTGATGGAAGCGTTTATCATCAATATCTGCATTTTCACTTAGGTTTAAGAAACCGAAGTTATTGCGAATATTGTTAGAGAACTGGGTGAACAGGTTCATATCTAAAATTTCAAAACCTGCTTTTGTATCTGTCTCTTCTAAAATTGAAGCGGTTGCCACATCACCAAAAATAAAGTGGCAGTCACGTGAGCGGTAATCGTTATGCCCTGATGTAATTTCGACATTCACCAACAGTACGCGACGCGCGCCTGCTTTAATCGCATCATGCGCTTGCTTAATACCGAAAGTTGCAGCAGAACATGCTACGTTCATGTCATAGGCATAGCCTTGAATACCAAGCGCAGTTTGAATTTCAATCGCCACGGCAGGATAAGCACGCTGCAAGTTTGAGCAAGATAAAATGACCACATCAATATCTTCTGCAGTTACACCTGCATTTTGCATCGCTTGTTTTGCGGCAATTACACCCCATTCAGCTTGTAACGAAATTTCATCATCACCACGTTCACGCAAATTAGGACGTAAACGGTTGATGTCTAAAATACCTGTCTTTTCTGCTACATAACGGCGTTTTACACCTGAGGCTTTTTCAATAAAGTCTGCACTTGAGCCACGACGTTCTTCTAGCTCACCTGCTGCAATTTTGTCAGCATTCTGCTGATTATACTGTTCCACATAAGCATTTAAACTTTCGACCAACTCTTCGTTGGTAATAACATCTTCTGGGTGATAAAGACCAGTACCTGTAATGCGAATGCCCATGTAAAACTCCTTCTAGAAATTATCTATATCTTAACTGATTCCGAGCTTTTCCCATACTTTTTGCAGCCGAGTTGCAGAAATTGGCATTTTGGTTTTCATGGGTTGAGAGAACAACGATATGCGTAATTCTTCTACCATAAAGTACAATTCCTTCAGGCGGGCATCTTGTTTGTGTTTGAACAATTTGTCCATCCAAGGGTCAATTTGGGCGATGGCAGCATTATCTCTTTGCAAGTTGTTGGGTAAGCGGTCTAAACGTAATAACAACGCTTTTAAATAGCGCGGATATTCGCTCCACACCTCTACAGGCTTGCTATACACAAAGTCTGCCAGATGCATTAAATCCAGCTGATCTTCAATATCATCCATATTTTTAGCAAAAACTGCTTCATCAAGCATCAATAACTGACGGCGAATATCTTGCCAAGCAATATAAATTTCATTAAAGATACGAAGCGTGGTTTGACCATGACTAAGAAAAGTCTTTTTTACCTCAAGCTGTAAGTTTTGAAACTCTTCCAAATTGACTGGCAAGTCACAAATAGTGCTTTGCAAGGTCGCATAGATCAACATTTGTTCAAGTTGTGCTTTATCTCCCAAAGGTGAGTAGGCCAAAGCCAATGGTTTAGCAATTTGTTTTTTCAGTTGGCGCGATAAATCGCCCAATTGCACATGCAGTAAACGAATCACCCCTTCACGATGCTGACGAATCGCCTCGCTCTGATCATTAAAGGTTTGAATCACCACACCCGATTCATCTTTCTGGCTCAATTCTGCAAAATCTTTGCTTGGCACCAAAGCCTGATATTGCTTGACCACCACACCGGTAACTTTTTGTGAAGCCTCAAAAATGAATCGTTCAGGAAAGGTCTGAAATTCACCTTGCAACTGCTTCACAGGGCTGTGGGTTTCGGTACGACAACGTGCTTTTAATTCTGCTAAATCACGCCCCTGTTCAATCACCCGCCCTTTTTCATCCAGTACTTTGATGAACGGTAACAAATACGCATCTACACGCTCAAAACTAAAGTCTTTTTCGGTAATTTGTTCTGCACGTAACTGAAATGCCAAAAAGCTAAAAATATGCTCACGTAAATTGACAGCATCAATGCGTTGCAACAGTTTGCGTGCAGTGTCCGGAATAGGCACTAAGTGACGACGCTTTTCCTTCGGCAAGGTTTTGAGCAAAGCTTCAATTAAATTTTCACGCCAGCCTGGAACACCCCATGACCAAATATTTTCATCGACCTGTGCCAATGCTTGCACAGGAATTTTAACCGTTGCACCATCTTCATCATGACTTGGATCAAAACGGTAACTGGCTGCCAAACGCAGCTCACCATTACGCAAATAATCTGGAAATTGCTGCGTGGTCGGACGATCATTCAACCAAAGTGCATCATCTTCCACAAATAAATAACGTGGGTTTTGCGGCTCCACGGTGGCACGCCAATCTTCAAATGAGCGTCGGCTAGCGACTTCTGCAGGGACTTTGGCTGCATAGAACTGATAAATAGTTTCTTCATCGACAACTAAGTCTCGACGACGTAACTTGTCTTCAACCCGTTCCACTTCTTCAAGTTTGAGTAGGTTGTGTTTTAAGAATGGCGGTGTAATGCCCAAGTTGCCTGTGGTTAAAGCATCACGTAAGAAAATTTCATGCGCAGCTTCTTGATCGACCTTTTCATAATTTACAGCACGTTTCGGTTCAATAATCAGCCCAAACAGTGAAATTTGATCATAGGCATTTACCACGCCAGCTTTTTTAGACCAATGCGGCTCGAAATAATGATGCTTGAGCAAATCACGTGCGGCCAATAAAATCCATTCAGGTTCAATTTTTGCCAAGGTGCGCAAATACACTTGTGAAGTTTCCACCATCTCAAATGCCATCACCCACGGCGTATTGGTTTTATGCAAGGTAGATGCAGGGAAAATCCGTGCTTTTTGCTGGCGTACGGCCATGAACACGTTACGCTCATCGGTTTTATTTGCAATAAACGATAACAAACCAGTTAACAATGCTCGATGCAGATTTTCATAACTGGCTTTTTTCTCATTAAAAGACAGTTTTAAACTACGTGCTAAATCAACCAATTGTTCATGCGTTTTCTTCCATTCACGTAAGCGCAACCAACTTAAGAAATGCTGACGTGCAAAAGTACGACGTTTGTTTTCACTCATACCTTCACGGTTTTCGTGCAAAGTTTCCCAAAGCTTTAAATAAAATAAAAAGTCAGAATCTGCTTCACGGAACAAAGCATGTTTTTGATCGGCCTGCATTTGTTTATCTGCAGGACGTTCGCGCGGGTCTTGCACCGCTAGTGCCGCCACAATAACTAATACTTCATTGAGCACACCAAAATGCGCACCGCCTAAAATCATACGTGCCAGTCGTGGGTCAATTGGCATTTTCGCCATCTGCTGACCAATTTTGCTGAGCGGATTTACAGTCTTAGATGAAACATCTTTGGCTTTATGTTCTGTCAGCGCACCTAATTCCACTAATAATTTGCGACCATCATTCACTAAACGATGATCGGGCGGCTCAATAAAATCAAATTCTTCAAGCGTGCCCAAGCCCAGACTTTGCATTTGCAAAATGACCGAAGCCAAGTTGGTACGTTTAATTTCAGGCTCAGTAAACTCTGGTCGGCTTAAAAAATCCTCTTCGGAATACAAACGAATACACACACCTGGCGCAATACGACCACAACGCCCTTTACGCTGATTCGCTGCCGCTTGAGAAACTGCTTCAATGGGTAAACGCTGCACCCGTGAACGATAGTTATAACGTGAAATACGCGCAAAACCACTATCTATTACGTAGCGGATATTTGGCACAGTCAAAGCCGTTTCAGCCACATTGGTGGCAATAATAATGCGGCGTCCACCACCCGTTGGGTTAAAGATTTTTTGTTGTTCAGCTAACGCCAAACGCGCATACAAAGGCAAAATTTCTGTATGACGTGGCCCATGTTTGTGCAAGGTTTCCTGGAGTTCACGAATTTCCTGTTCAGTGCTGGCAAAAATCAGAATGTCGGCGTGTTCAGGATGACCTTTTTCCTGCGCATCGGCAAAGCACTCTTCTACTGCTTGCACCACAGCACGTGGCAAGTTTTCTTCAAAATCATCAAATTCATCATCATCACTGCCACCAATACTTAATTCAGAAATTGGACGATAACGTACTTCTACAGGAAAGCTGCGCCCTTCAACTTCAAAAATCGGTGCGCCATTAAAGTAATTGCTAAAACGCTGCACATCTAAAGTTGCAGAGGTGATGATGACTTTTAAATCAGGGCGACGTGGCAACAATTGCTTTAAATAACCCATGATGAAGTCAATATTTAAAGACCGCTCATGCGCTTCATCGATAATAATGGTGTCGTATTTGTTCAAATAACGGTCATTGGCAAGCTCTGCCAATAAAATACCATCGGTCATTAAACGAATAATAGAGTCTTGAGAACCTTGTTCATTAAAGCGGACTTTAAAACTGATCGATTCACCCAGTTTTTCGCCGACTTCTTCTGCAATACGCTGCGACACACTACGTGCAGCCAAACGTCTTGGCTGGGTGTGACCAATGAGACCAGTTAATCCACGACCTGCCAACATGGCAATTTGAGGTAACTGCGTGGTTTTACCTGAACCCGTTTCCCCTGCCACAATAATCACTTGATGCTGCTGAATTGCTTCTGCCAATTGCTTAGCGTATTGAGTTACAGGTAAATCTTGATTCAATTGAATATTGGGAATGCGCTGAGCACGCTCCAACACTTTGAAATTGGATTTTTCAAATAATTCCTGATATTGCTTTGGATTGGCATCTTTGCCTTTTCGTAGTCGATTTAAACGATGACGATCACGCGCCAAAACGAGGTGGTCTACATTTAAATGACTCTGCACAGAATACGCTTCCTAACCAAAACACAAACACGTATTTTACGCACTAATGCCCTGAAGCGAAAGAACAGCGCTACAGAACAATCATTTAAATATTTTTTGATGCCACCTTGAACTTTTAAATTACATCCCCATATTGTTGAATGTAACTCAATTGCTGATTTGGTTTTATTGGATAGCCCACAAGTGGCTGTCATTCAATCATCATCATTTTAAGGCCTAATAAAGTCTCAAAATTGTATTGATGAACTTGTTGATATTTACATTCTCATTTGTTTTTCCGATGCTAGTAATGTAAAAATACCATTTCAGCAATAAAACAAAATTAGATACTCTATTGCTAACGAAATACAAACCTTAATCATGGAGACAATGATGAGCTTAATTAATACTGAAGTTAAACCATTTAAAGCTAATGCATACCATAACGGTCAATTCGTTGAAGTAACTGAAGCTGATCTTAAAGGCAAATGGTCTGTTGTATTCTTCTATCCAGCTGACTTTACTTTCGTTTGCCCAACTGAGCTTGGTGACCTTGCAGACAACTACGCAGAATTCCAAAAATTAGGCGTTGAAATCTATGCAGTTTCTACTGACACTCACTTCACGCACAAAGCTTGGCACGACTCTTCAGAAGAAATCAAAAAAATTCAATACGTAATGGTTGGCGACCCAACTTGGACGCTTTCTAAAAACTTTGAAGTATTAATCGAAGCTGATGGTCTTGCTGATCGTGGTACTTTCGTTATCGATCCAGAAGGCAAAATCCAAATCATCGAAATCAATGCTGGCGGTATTGGTCGTGATGCTCAAGAACTTCTTCGTAAAGTTAAAGCAGCTCAATACGTTCACGCTCACCCAGGTGAAGTATGCCCAGCTAAATGGAAAGAAGGTGATGCAACTTTAGCACCATCTATCGACCTAGTAGGTAAAATCTAAGTCTTAGATTTCACTACTCACAAAAACCACGCTTAGGCGTGGTTTTTTTATTCAAGCTGTTTGTTTACAGTAATGCATAAAAACTCCACTTTTCTACCTAATTTATTCATCATTGAATCGTAAACTAGATTGACTACAAAACAGCCAGCACATGGCACATTTGATTTTTTAAGTTGTAATTTATGAGGGCGGTTCTATGAAAAAATTATTGGTACTTTCGACTTTACTGGCATTTTCTGTGCCTGCATTGGCAGATGTAAACTGCAATGGCACCATTAAAAATCGTACTATTGATGATAATGTAAAAATCCAAAAGTTATGCACCCTAGATAATGTGACTGTTAAAGGCAATGTCATGCTGCATAGCAACGCACAAGCCACAATCAAAAATAGCCGTATTGATGGCAACTTAGAATCTAAAGGACAATTTAGCCGAGTAAATGCTCAGGCCAACCGTATTGATGGCAACATTCAATTAGAAGATGGTCGAAATATTCAACTCAGCTCAAATCGTGTTGATGGCAATATTCAACTAAAAGACAATACTGGCAATATTATTGTTAAAAATAATCGTGTTTCTGGTAATTTAGAATGCGAAGATAATCGCCAAAAACCTACTGGCGGTTCTAATCGCGTTTCAGGCGATAAAGAAGATCAATGTCGTCATTTATAATGCCTAAAAATGCAAAATAGCAGACTTAAAAAAACCACATCTTATGATGTGGTTTTTTAACTTTGATCAACAACACAATATAAAATAAGATCAAATCTATTTTTACAATTCTGTAATACTTTTTATTTCATACTTCACTTATGTTCAGAATAAGCAGATTAAATCTGTGAAAAATAATATAAAAAATAAAGGAGTTGCTTATGGATAAAGCACTTGTCGTGACATCCTGGACATACAGTGCATCTTCACGTTATTTGAAAATTTTTTACGAAAATGGCTCTGGGGATTTATTCCACCCTGTACCGCAGTCTATTTATGACAACTTATTGAGGCGCAGCGACAAAGCTGCTTTTGTGAGTAAATATTTAGCATACGACCTAAGCTTTAACCGCATTTCCATTCAATAAATCATCATTACATTTTAATTATTTTAACTTTAAGAATTATCTAATTACTCAATCTATCCAATTAGTTTAATGCCGATTGGATAGACAAAGCTAAAATTTAAAGTACTTCTTGTACAAGTTTAAAACGCTCCAATTCTCGATCATCATCCAAGGTGATGGTTTCAGTAAACATTGACAGTGGTCTTACCCAAATAGAGTAATCTCCATATAAACACTGATAGACCACCAACTTTTCTTGAGTTTCACTATGGGTTGCCACATGCAGCACTTGGTACAACTGCCCTTTATAATGTTGATAAATACCTTTTTTAAGCATTGTGCTGTCCTTCTTCAACTAAACAGCAACAATGTACAATAAAAAATGAATTTCTGCTTATCAATACAATACAGCTTTATTCAACACACTCTCCCCCCAAGCAACCTGGGCATAACACATAAAGATCGACCCCATAGACACTATTTAGGCTAAAAACTATTACATTTATTGAACAATTATGCGTATCGGGCTGTATATTTTTTAGTTATATTCGCTTTATCCCATCTTAAGTGGATGTAAAAAAAGGAAACATGATAATGAATAAACTACTTCTTGCTTTAGGTCTTGCCGCTACTGTGGCGCTTGTTGGTTGTGCAAAAGAAAAAGCACCTGAAACTGGGGCAACCACTGGTGAACACTTAGAAAATGCTGCAGCTCAAGCGGCACATGATGCTGAAGATGCAACTCATGAAGCTGCTGCCGCTACAGCAACAGCTGTAGATAATGCTGCTGAAGCGACTGAAAATGCTGCCCACAATATTGCAACTGCAACTGAAAATGCTGCAGATGCAACTGTTCAAGCTGCTAAAGATGCGACTGCTGCAACTGCGGGTGCTGTTGAACAAGGTGCTGCAAACGTAAAAGAAAAAGCACAACAATAATTGATTGTGTCAATAAAAAAACTCCTGAGTCTCTGCTCAGGAGTTTTTTGATTTTAATGTCGGTGTTTTATGTGACACGTTTCATTTCAACATCTAAAGTACATCTTCTATTAGACTATGTAGAAAGCTCCCATTGCCTACTATAAAGCTGCCTTTAAATTGCAACCATAACCCATCGTCTGCTGGACTTGTCGGTAACTGGTATAGCGATTCAAAATAAAATCATAATATGCTTCAGGACTTGCAAAGTTAGCCGGCAAATTCTCTTTTTCAGCTTGCGGCAATTGCACATCTTTTAGCAACGCTAGATTGTAATGCCCCAGCCGATACAACTCTGAAAAATAGCCATTCATCATGTCACAATATGCAATTTTAGTCGGCTTCAACGCAGTACTGCTCACGAGATGCTGATTTAAACTTCGCAGGTTATTTACATCTAATGGAAATTGATGTGAAAACGCAATGCTTTCCACTTGTTTGAACTGCTTAAAATCTTGAGCTAATTTAGTATTTAAAGCATCTATACGTTGCTGCAATGCTACTGCATCCTGCACCTGATATTTTTGAGGATCAACTTGCTGTACTTTTGGTTCTTCACGACAAGCCACTAAACCCAGCACAGTAAGTAAAGCACCGTAAACTAATGGTTTCATTTATTTACTCAATCATTTCACACTTGTTAGACATTATGCCTGAAAAAAAGTGAAAAGAATGACTAAAACGAACCTGTACTTTCCCCCTCCTACATAGTTAAAGTTTAGTGCTGATATTTCTAGAATAAATGATGAATATGATTTGCCAATTTTTATAGACTTGGGCAAAGTAGATAAAAACTGGAGTAAATAATATGGCTTTATTAAAACAACTGAATATAAAACATCCTATTTTTCTTGCTCCAATGGCGGGTGTTTCAACCCCTGAACTTGCTGCAGAAGTTTCTAATCAAGGTGGATTAGGCTCGCTTGGTTTAGGCGCACATACAGTCGAAGCTGCGCGTGAACAAATCATTCAAACTCAAGCCCTCACCGACAATTCATTTCAAGTAAATTTCTTTTGCCATGAATCCACACCACTCAATGAACAGATTGCACAGGCATGGATTACACAATTTGCGCCAATTTTTGCCCAATATGATGTTACCCCACCTGCACAACTAAAATGTATTTATCCAAGCTTTAAAGACCATGATGATTATTTAAATCTGGTTTTGGAAACCCAACCACAAGCAGTAAGTTTTCATTTTGGAATTCCACATGAGCATCAAATTCAAGCATTAAAAGATGCAGGAATCATCACCATGGTTTCTGCTACAAATTTAGCCGAAGCTCAGGCGATTGAAGCAGCAGGAATTGATATTATTATTGCGCAAGGGATTGAAGCTGGTGGGCACAGAGGTGTTTTTAATCAGGCATTTGATAGTGCTGTGAAAACCAGTGATTTAGTGCAACTGATTCATCAGCATTGCACAACACCTGTGGTCGCTGCAGGTGGAATTATGAATGGTCAGCAGGCCAAACACATGCTTAACCTTGGTGCATCTGCCGTACAACTGGGTACTGCGTTTGTACAATGTAAAAGTTCAAATGCCAATGCGGCTTATCGGCAAGCTTTGTTCCAACAAAACATCACCCAAATTACAGAAAGTATTTCTGGACGTCCTGCACGTGGTTTGATTAATCACTGGCACACAAAGATTGATACACCTAATCGTATCGCTGTGCCTAGCTATCCATACACTTACGATCTCGCCAAACAATTACATGCAGCAGCAGTCAAACATGGTGAGCAAGGTTATGCGCCATTCTGGGCAGGCAGTAATGTTAGCCAAATTCGTGAATTAGAAGCTGCAGATTTAATCAATCAATTGGTGCTAGAGATGATTCACGCACATTAAACAAGAATACAACCGCTCTGCTTTAAACAAGCAAAGCGGTTAAGAGTGAAATTTTAACTATAAAATCAAAATCTTAAATGCTAATCAAGTATCCAGTAAATTAACACTTTCTACTTGTACATCACTCATGATTTCACCATGTGCCAATAACTGATTGAAGTAGTCCTCCACCACTTTAAATTGTTCGGCAGTACTTTCAACTTTATACATGTTTTGGCGAAACTCATTACTTGAACGTAAACCTTTGGTGTACCAAGCAATGTGTTTACGTGAAATTCGACAACCTGAATATTCCCCATAAAACTCATAAAGCTCGGCTAAATGCCCCAATAAGACTTTTTGAACTTCTGCAATACTCGGTGCGGCAAGCAACTCCCCTGTTGCTAAATAATGTGCAATTTCCCGAAAAATCCACGGACGTCCCTGTGCTGCACGTCCAATCATAATGGCATCAGCACCTGTGTAATCTAGTACATATTTGGCTTTTTCAGGGCTATCTATATCACCATTGGCAATGACTGGAATCTGCAACATACTTTTCACGTCTTTAATCAGTGAGTAACGTGCATGATTTAAATACATATCTTCACGGGTACGACCATGCAAAGCCAAAGCGGCAATACCGGCTTGTTCCGCACGCTTTGCCACACGTAAGATATTTTCCTGACCATTTAAAAAACCCAAACGGGTTTTAAGGGTTACAGGTACATCAACCGCAGCAACAACTGTGTCTAAAATACGTGCCACCAAATCTTCATCTTGCAACAAGGCAGACCCCGCCAATTTATTACAGACTTTTTTGGCAGGACAGCCCATATTGATATCAACAATTTGCGCCCCGTTGGCCACCTGATAGCGTGCTGCTTCCGCTAAATCATGCGGATCTGAACCTGCAATTTGTGCAGAAATTGGCGCAAGCTCCCCATCAAAATTGGCACGATACAAACTCTTTTTACTCATGCGCAAAGTTTTGTCAGATGTCATCATTTCACTGACTGCATGCCCAGCTCCAAAGTATTTGCACAGTGAGCGAAATGGCCGATCAGTAACGCCTGCCATTGGGGCAACAATCAAATTATTTGACAGTTGATAGGGACCAATATACATATATATTCTTAACTTTAATGATTGGCATAGTATACTGCATCTGCCCTTTGGGCTCATCCATTTGGAACGAGTTTTCCCTATCTATGAAAGACACTGTATTCACTTCTTTGATGAAACCCTTCAGCGTGCTCGCCTTATCCTTAAGCTTAGCAGCCTGTGGAGACAGCGCATGGTGGTCTAAGGACAATGAGCCAACCTTGGAAGCAGAACATATTCGCAAACTGATTCCTAACCGTGTCAGTGAACGCAGTGCTTGGGCTAAAGATATTTATGATATTTCTGAGCAATTAGGTATTCCACAAACCAAAGAAAATATGTGCACCATTATTGCTGTGGTTGATCAGGAATCCAACTTTGTAGCAGACCCGCAAGTTTATGGTTTAGGCGAAAAAGCTGTTAAAGAAGTACAAGATCGTTTGGATGAAAAATTTAAAGATAAACTGGGCGAAGCAATTGGCGGTACGGTCGCAGGCTATTTTCAGGATGTGCTGAAAAATCACCCTAGCCCTGAAGATAACTATTTGAGTCAAATGCGTCGGGTAAAAACTGAACGTGAATTAGATGAACTATACCGTGAAATTTTTGACTACATGGCAAAGCATTATCATGTTTCCGCACTAACAGGTGCTGCCAAACTGTTTGGTCAAAATATTGGTGAAAAACTTAATCCAATTACCACTTTAGGTTCTATGCAAGTGCATATTAGCTATGCCAAAGAGCATAAACGTCAAAGTGGTAACATCGCAGAGTTACGCAGTGATCTATATACCCAGTATGGTGGCTTATATTATGGGATTCATCGTTTAATGATGTACCCTGCTGACTATGATCAACCGCTATACCGTTTTGCTGACTATAACTCGGGCATGTATTCGAGCCGCAATGCTGCATTCCAAAGTATGCTGAATGATTTAACCGAAGCTGAACTCGATTTAGATGGTGATTTACTTCTTTACGCTAAAGATGGCGGTGTGCGTAATGCAAAGAGTGAATCAGAACGTGAATTAATTGCTGTTTTTGCTAAACATAATATTTTGGTTACACCACGACAAATTCGTGCAGACTTAAAAAAAGAAAAAGAAAAGAAATTTGAAGATACTGCGACCTATCTGGCTGTCACTAAACTCTATAAAGCACAAACGGGCAAAGAGCCATTTTATGCCATGATGCCACAAGTGGTGATTTCAGGGCCTAAACTGAGTCGAGATTACAACACCAATTGGTTCGCAACACGAGTCAATGGACGTTATAAAACATGCATACAAAAAGCCAAAAATATAAAAATCTAGCCTTATTTGATTTTGATGGCACCCTGTGCAGCAAAGACAGTTTTACGGGGTTCATTTTCTATGCCTTGTCTAAACGACACATTATCAAACAAGGTTTAAAAACCTTACCGTGGATTCAGGCCTTTTATTTAAAAGTCTATCCTGCACATGCCATGCGCCCTAAATTGTTTAATGCTATGTTTAAAGATGCAAGTACAACTGAAATATTAGCACTTGCACAACGCTATGCAGCAGATTTAATGCATGATCTAAACCCACAACTATTACTACGATTAAAGCAACATCAATTCAATGGTGATGATGTGGTGGTGGTTTCTGCGAGTGTGGATATTTATTTGCAGTATATTTGTCAGCAATTAAATGTTGGTTTGATTTGTACCGAAACAGAAATTGAAAGTCAGCAATTTACAGGGCAATATTCAACACCTGATTGTAGTCGGGAACAAAAGCAAATTCGGATTTTAGAACAGTATGATTTAAAAAATTATGCTGCTATTTATGCGTATGGCAATAGTGATGAAGATGAAGCTATGCTGAGTTTAGCAACCCATCCATATATGGTCGGTGTAGATCAAACCTTACCTGAAATTATGGCTTATAAAAAACTGGCTTGATAAAGCCTAGTAAAAGTATTATTTTTAGGGGGGATTACCACATAAAAAAAGCGGCTCATCTAAGCCGCTTTTCTATATCATTAAAGATATATTTATCACTGTTTGATGAATCACTTACTAATCTAAAATTTCATAAATGATATTCATGCTTATTTCTTGAATGGAAAAGCATATTTCACAATACGTTTTAATACACTGCCGTATTGCTTAACCAAGCTAGCATTGTTGTAGTTCAAGCCATATTTTTCACACACAGCTTGCACTTTTGGCGCCATTTGACGATAACGACGCGCAGGCACATCTGGGTACAAATGGTGTTCAATTTGATGGCTTAAATGCCCTGTCAAAATGTGGAATGCTTCTGAACCTGTAAGATTAGATGAACCACGAATTTGACGCATATACCAATGTCCACGGCTTTCATTTTGCATGACTGACTTTGGAAACACTTCTACATCTTTAGTAAAGTGACCGCAGAAAATAATACTAAATGTCCAAATATTACGAATACCATTCGCAACCAAATTACCTGTAAATACTGGCAGAGCTGATGGCCCAGCAATTAGTGGGAAAAACACATAGTCTTTGAACAATTGTTTGCCAATTTTCTTCTGCATTGGCTGCCATTCTTTTTTAGCTTGTGCTTTGCTTTTTCGGCCATTCAAAATTTTACCAATTTCTAAATTCTGAATCGCAACGCCCCACTGGAACAATAAGCAGAACGGGATACTATATAAAGGTTGTAATAAATAGCCCGATCTCCAACGCTGTTCTGGGAACAAACGCACTAAACCATAACCAATATCATCATCCATGCCTTTAATATTGGTATAGGTATGATGTTTGAAGTTATGGGTTTGACGCCAGTTGTCTGAAGTACCCACAGTATCCCATTCATAGCTTGCGCCATTGAATTTAGGATCATTCATCCAGTCATATTGACCGTGCATGACGTTATGGCCTAACTCCATGTTTTCCATGATTTTGGCAAAGCCTAATAGCCCTGTACCCAATACCCATGCTGGCGGAAACCAACCAGCAAACAATAAGGCACGACCTGCCATTGAGCTATAACGAATCGTTGAGTAAACACGGCGGATGTATTTCGCATCTTTTTCGCCAATATCATCCAAAACTTCTTGTTTAATAGCATCTAATTCACGTGCAAGCTCATCTAATTCTAATTGAGTGAGTTCACGGTTTTTAGGATTGCGAAAGTATTCTATTTTCACTGGCATATTCATAATCGAAACTCGCTTATAAATCAATAATTAAATCTGTTTGTGCTGAGTTAACACATATTTTTAACTGGTTATTTGGTTCACTATTTTGAACACTATCTACCAAGTTTTTTGTTGAGCCTTCAGCTTTATTACATACGCATTTATGGCAAATACCCATGCGGCAACCATATTTCGGTTTGATATTTTGCTGCTCTAGGCTTTCTAAAATTGATTTGCCTTTTGGAATGGTCACAATCTTTTTAGATTTAGTTAAGGTGACTTGTACCAAGCCCACATCGTCCCCTAAAACAGGGGTCATGCTAAAAGCTTCAGTTTTAACCACAGCAGCCTGAGTAAACAGTTGTTCAACCTGAGTAGTAAAACCAGATGGGCCACATGCAAATACGGTGCTCTGATCCATATTTGCCAAGTCTTGTAGATGTTCCGCATTTAAACGACTGTGTTTCAAACTCGGCTCTTGGGTATAAAATACTTGCAATGTAAAGTTAGGAAATTGCTCTGCCCAAGCTTCGAATTGTGCTTTAAAAGCTGCATCTGCAAAGGTTTTAACCCAATACAGTAAATGAATTGAAGTACCACCCAAACGGCCTGACTGCACCAAATTCTGAATGAAGCTGTACATTGGCGTAATGCCACTGCCCGCTGCCAATAAGATTAAAGGCTGCGTTTGAGCAGGCAATTGCATGTCGCCATAAGGTGCACCAAATTCTAATGTGTCGCCCAACTTAGCCTGCTCAACCAGCCATGTACTGACTTTGCCCTGATCGACCTTTTTCACGGTCAATAAAACATGTTGTGCATCTAACTGAGTCAAACTATAAGTTCGCTCATAGCGTACACCTTGAATGTTTACATAAACTGGATGATGCTGACCTGCTGCACCCATTTGAAACTTTTTATTGACTTGTAGTGTGAGACTCACCACATCTTTTGCGGTTTGCTCTTTTTTTACAATTTTGCCGAGTGACTGATTCACCGACCATAAAGGATTTACTTTTTGCAACCAGAAGTTTGCTGCATAAGGGTCTAACACAGCCGTTGCAAGACTACTAAGGGGAGATTTTCTTTTTTCAGTTAGCTGCATGATTCAGCACCACCCGATGAAATTTTAATTATTATACACATGTATATATATTTGTATATACACTTGTATTGTTTCTAATCATTTCACAAGTACTAGCGCAGCCGCTATAATGCCTCTAAGCTTATAAATTATTGAAAATATGACTCAACCTGCCATGAAAACAAACCATGATGTGACTTTCCCAGAATCTGAAACGGTTCGTGAGCCTCTTGTCGTGCGTACGGTTGGGCGAAAAGCCACCATTACCAAACAAGAGCTATTTCAGGCAGCATTAAATTTAATTGGCCCACAGAAAAGTATCGCCTCGTTAAGTTTACGTGAAGTTGCACGTGCAGCAGGCATTGCACCAAACAGTTTTTATCGTCATTTTAAAGATATAGATGAACTTGCAATTGAGTTGATTGATCGTGCAGGTGTGGTCTTACGTCAAATTTTGCATCAAGCACGCTTAAAAGCATCTAAACAAAACAGTATTATTCGCAGCTCGGTTGAAGTATTTATTGAACAATTAGATACCGATGAAGGCAATTTAAGTCTGTTATTACGTGAAGGGTATACAGGTTCAATTCCATATAAACTGGCAGTAGAGCGTCAATTGAACTACTTCCAACAAGAATTGCAGGATGATTTAATTCGTCTAGAACGCTTAAATAACAGTAAGCTGGCGCATCCTGATATTGCAGCCAAAGCGATTACTCAACTGGTGTTTAATATGGGCGCCAAAGTGATTGATATGCCCACGGCTGAACGTAAAGAAACCGCCGAACAAACCATGATTATGATTCGTATGATTTTAGAAGGCGCACGTCATTTGGATGAAGCTAAAATTCGATAAATCTAAACTTTGCTCCTCTCTATCAAAGCGGCTTTGTGAATACAAAGCTTATTTTTTATTTGGAATGAATCTGTTTTGATATACAGCATAATTTACTAAGCAGAAAACCACAACGTCACTTTATGACGCAGAAATTCGACAATAAATCCCAAACTTTCTATGATAATAGTGTAATAACAACAAAATAAAGGAAAAATATGCTCTTTCTTGATGACACGAACGATGCACAACCGCAACAACAATTCAGCCTCGATGTATCACAAAATGCTGCCTCTATTCAGCGACACATCTTAGCACTCTGTCAAAAGCATAAACCTGAAGTGATTGTCGCTGAAGGTATAGAGGCAAATTATATTTTAGAAAATTTACCTGAAATTCAACCTCACTGCGGTGCCATTGCCCTCAAACAACCAACGCTAGAAAATGTTTCTTTTGAAAAGTTACAACAAGCCTTTTTACAACGTGGGCAACAGCGTTTTTATAATGTAATCGTGATGCTATCTCAGGATCATCCTCAATTTAAACAATTGAGTCATTTATTTTATATGATCAAACCCGATGCTAACTTTGAGGCAGAAGTCGAATATTTACTCAATACCTACTTTCTACTAGGTGATGCAACAGACACAGATTAAATGACAAACCCTAAATAGCAAAACCTGCATGACACAACTAAAGTCAAAAAATAAAGCACCCGAAGGCGCTTTATTATGGATACAGTAGATACAGATTTACTGTCACTGATTATGGCTTAACCACCACCATCACCTGAATGGCTTCAGGCGTAACCGACAAACCATCCAACAAACTCAAACCTTCTTTTTGCAATTTCTGTAAGCGTGTAATTTCATCTTCACGAATACTTGGGTTAAATTGCTTTAAATAGCTTAAACGGTCAATTTCGTATTGCCATTTTTTGCTATATACATCTTTGGCTTGTTGCTTAAATTCAGGCAACGCAGCTTTGGCCAATTCCAAGGCTTGTGTATAACGTGCTTCGATTACATCGCGGCGTGCTTTCACCACTTGGCGGCAACTGTTGCCATCTAAATGATGTAAATAAGGTTTTAAAATTTCAGGTGCAATTTTTTGCGATAAGTCCTGACCTTTTTCACTCAATAAAACACGAACAAGTTGCTGCGGCAGACTCGATGGCAAGTTCAGCGCTTTCGGTGCAATTACATCCACTTTAAACCAAACTTCCAGTAATATCGAACCTTGTGGCAAGGCAGCAGATTTTAATACTGCAACGTTAGTACTACCGAACCCTTGAGTATTGATCATTTCCATCACACTTTCTGTGAATGGATGCTCTAGTGTTAGATATTGCGCATCTTCACGAATTTGTGCCTGATCACGATAAAAAGTCGCAGTCATGCCCTCTTCGTCTAAAGTCAAACCTTGAACTTGCATTTGATCCGTAGGTTTAATAATCACTGTACCGTTACTTTGCTCATCGAAGTCAATATTGGTCGAGGCCATAAAGCGCTTCATAAATATTGGCAAAGTGGTATTGTCATCATACTCTTCAAGTGCCTGCACAATTTCTTGTGCTACCACAGGACGGCATGAGTTGTACTCCAACAAACGATCTCGGCCTGCTTGTAATTCTGCTTCCAACGCTTCTCGCTGTACGCTTACTGCTTCCAATAAATCTTCAAACTGTTGTCCCAAATCTGCAAGTAAGCAGTCTTTTAAATCGACAATAAAGTTTTCTTGTAAGGTTTGTGCAGTTGGGGAAATGTTGCTGAAAATATTAAGTGCTTCGTTGTACCAACGGAACATACGTTCTTGTGCTGTACCAATTAAATATGGCACATGAATCTGAATACGGTTTTCCTGACCAATACGGTCTAAACGACCGATACGTTGCTCCAATACATCTGGGTTGGCTGGCAGGTCAAACAAAATCAGGTCTGAGGCAAACTGGAAGTTACGTCCTTCAGAACCAATTTCAGAACACAATAAAATTTGTGCGCCGTAAGAGTCTTCTGCGAAATACGCTGCCGCTTGGTCACGCTCAAGTAAGCTCATACCTTCATGGAACATTGCTGTACGAATACCTGCATGTAGGCGCAGCGCATTTTCAAGCGCCTCTACTACAGGGCCGCTACGCGCAATTAAAAGCACTTTTTTGTGTTTTAAATCGCTGCGCAAACGCTCCATTAACCACATCACACGTGGGTCAGTTTCCATCCAGCTACCATCGAGCTGTGCTTCTTCTGGCCACATTTGTTCACGTAATTTACCATCTTTAGACCAGTTTTCTGGTGCAGCCAATGGCGCAGGCTGACAATCACGACCTGGGAAACCTTGAATTGCTTCACGCGTGTTACGGAACAAAATACGCCCTGTACCGTGACGATCTAATAATTCGTGGATAGCACGGAAACGCTGCTCGGTATTATCTTCAATGCGATGTCCCAACAAACCTTCCAATGCTGCAAAATGGTTTTCTTCCAATGCAGTATCTGACATTAACACTTCAGCAATTTTTGCCGTATGTTGATATTGTGCTTCTTCATCCAAGAAACGATCTAGTGAACTAAAACGTTGTGGGTCAAGCAAGCGTAAACGTGCAAAATGGCTTTCTACACCCAATTGTTCAGGCGTTGCTGTGAGTAATAACACCCCTGCCGTTTGTTCTGCTAACTCTTCGACCAGATCATAGCGGTCATTGCCGCCTTCTTCTTCGCTCCACATTAAGTGATGCGCCTCATCCACCACCAGCAAATCAAAACCGGCTTCTAGGGCTTGCTCACGTAAATCATCGTGGTCAATCATTAAGTCGACTGAAGCAATAATACATTGTTCAGTTAAAAATGGATTCAGGTCAGGGTCATGTTCTTTAATAGATGCTGTGCGGGTTAGATCAAACAAAGAGAATTGCAGATTGAAACGGCGACGCATTTCAATCATCCACTGATATTGCAGAGAATCTGGCACCAAAATCAGGATACGTTCTGCACGCCCTGTTTTGAGTTGCTGATGGATAATCAAACCTGCTTCAATGGTTTTACCCAAACCAACTTCATCTGCTAACAGTACGCGTGGTGCAAAACGCTTACCCACTTCATGTGCAATATAAAGCTGATGCGGAATTAAACCGACACGTGAACCGACCAAGCCTCGTAATGGACTGCTTTGCATATTGGCTTGCATCAACATCGCTTCAATACGCAGGTCGTACCATTCTTTATAATCAATTTGGCTGGCAAGCAAGCGGTCTAAAGGTTTAGACAGTTGAATACTGGCCCCTATACGGGTTTCATTCAGTGATTTATGTTCTTCTGTGCCATCGGCTAAACGGCGTCCGACGTTATAGCGCAGCACCCCATGGCGGTCTTCTACAGATTCAACCGTCCACAGATTGCCTTCTTGGTCTTGAACTTCATCATTTACATTAAAAATAATACGCGATAAAGGTGCATTGTTGCGTGCATAGACACGGGTTTCATCACTTTTAGGGAATAAAATGCTGACCGATCGCTCATCTACATCAATCAGAACACCTAGTCCTAATTCTGTTTCTGTGTCTGATAACCAACGTTGACCAATAGCAAACTGCTGCAATTTTTCCACCTTTATTTAGAAGTTAGGACGTATAAATTTTTGCGCAAAACTTGATGAGTATTTGAGCAAAAATTCAGTGCGTATAGCAATATATTTTGACATAAAGCGCACTAAAAAGAGAGCCTAAAGCACAGGCTTTACATAATCTTTTTAGCTTAAAATGGGACTGGGCAAACAAACTGCACACGTTGTTCAGTTTGCGGATGCAAAAAACTCAATTCGGCAGCATGTAAACACAAACGCGGCATGAGTTGTTGTTGTTCTGGCGTAGCATATAAGGTATCGCCAATAATCGGATGACCTAAATATTGCATGTGCACCCGCAGTTGATGTGAACGCCCTGTAATCGGAGTTAGCTCTACACGGGTCACGGTTTGCCCCTGCAATTCAAACTGTTCCAACGCACGCCAATGCGTTAAAGCTGGTTTGTTATGGGTTGCATCGGCAATATGTAATGGAGGATGTGCAGGATCATACACCACAGGCACATCTACAGTGCCTTCACCTTGCAGTTGCCCTGCTACCAATGCTTGATAGGTTTTGTCGGTTTGGCGCTCTTGAAACTGACGTGAAATTCGCTTTTGCGCCCATTTGCTTAAAGCAAAAACCAAAATGCCAGAAGTATCACGATCTAAGCGATGTATCAGCAAAGTACGTGGTTCAATTTTAACTAAACGACTAATCAGACAATCTTGCAAATCGACTGTTTTACCTGGAACTGTGAGTAGACCTGCGGGTTTATGTATCACCATAAACTCATCATCACGATGAATCAGGTGTTCGCTTAGAAAATTACTCAATTTCAATTCCAGGCCGATCGTGAAAATAAGGCGGCAATGATAAAAAGCCTGACACAGAATTACAATGCAAAATTTGCGAATTCCAGATGAATTTTCCGATTTACATTCCTGAATCCGACAATCTGCTGGATTTTAAATCAGACCACTTTTAGAAATGTGTTTTTATGACGTAGATGATATGGGTGACTTTAAAATCTGCAGCAATTGCAACAAATTTAAGCTCGGTTGATAATCTTCATAACGGATATTGGCGCCATTGGCTCGCCACAATCCAACTAAGCTGACTATTGCCACAGAATCGAGCCCATAATCTTTTAAAGCAACATGTGGATCAATTTCTAAGGCTTCCATATTGAGCTGTTCTGCAAGAGCGAGCAAAATTCCTTTAGGGGAAAGAACATAGTCGGATGGTGCAGTTAAACTCCATAAACGATTCAGCGTATAGCTATTTACATGATGTAAGCCTTGCTTGGAAATAGTATCAATCCATTGAATATGCTGCTCTAAATTGGACAATAAAATGGCGTCATCCACCACACAAATTGTTTCTGTGACACTTTGCAAATAAGGCAAAACCTGTTTCAAAGCGGGTGTGATCTGCCCTGCAAAAATAAGCTGTGGATGACTCGCTGCATATTCTCCAAGTTGCTGCATCCCTTGAATCAGATCATCGCCATATAAATCGACAATTGGAATATCAAGTGCTTTGGCTTTGTTGCTAATTTGAATCAGATGCTGCATGAGTTGGCTTTCTAAAGCCCCAGACAAACTTCTGATATGGTGTAAACCGACTAACACTAAAACTGAAGTAGATGCATGCAGTGACCATTTGGCTTGTGATGCTGCCAATTGGATTTTTTTAGGCATGGGGTAAAACATGAGCGGCTCTTAAAAACAAAGTAATACTTCAATCATTCGATGTTTATTGTAGTTTACAATTGAGTTATCTTTTTGATGTTATTTTCCAAACCTTCATTATCATATGTTATTCCCAAGTAGAAATGTCCTACCTTAAAACCAAATAGAAATGTCCCATACAGACATTATGTTAAATAAGCATACAATTTGTTTCTTAATTCATTTAAATAGTTATTTTCTTTAATAATAGGAATTCCATCACTATGTAAGATGAGATCATTAATTGATCCCATTCCACCAAAACTAATACGCAATTGATACTTTGCATAATCGGGATCTTCTTGAAGACATAAGAGCATATTCTTATATGATTTTTCCCAAATTTCAAATCAAACTCTTCAAATAATGTTATCAGCTTTTAAATTATTAAGGCTCTAGACTTTCAATTTCATTGTTCATCAATTATTTAATTTCCCTAAAATTAACATAGTACAGCTTATACGCAATTCAATTTTTTATTCCATATAAATCACACTCTTACAGCATTCCAAAAAGCCCATTCATACCTGAGTGGGCTTTTTTAATGATTTGTCAGGTTCCACGCTTCATGTTGGAACAACTTTAGTTGAGTTTATTGAATTGAGCTAATCAATTTCTATTTTGAATTAGCTTTGCTGCGCCAAAAACTTCTCAATCGCCACCTGAGCAATTTCCGCATCTTCAAATGACTTGACGCCAGACACACCTATTGCACCCACCAATTGCTCTTGATAGATAATCGGCTCAGCACCTTCGAGCATGCCTGAAAAACTGTCTAGGCTGAGAAAACCTAATTGTCCATTTTTAATCAAATCTTCCAACAATTTAGTTGGGCAACGGCTGAGCGCAGAACACTTGGCTTTTTCCAAACTCAAACTTGCTGTCATTGGCGATGCACCATCCATACGTTTCATCGCCAAAGCAGAACCTGTTTCATCGACCACTGCAATACTGACATTAAAGTTATTCTGAATTGAGTATTGATGGGCTTGGTCTAATAAAAATTCCGCATCGCTTAAAGTCAAATAATGTTTGGTTTGCATCTCGCTATTTCTCTTAATCAAAGTCGTATAAAAAAGCCCGAACGAATTCGGGCCTAATGTTTTGCAAAAATAAAATGTTTAAGCTTTCATTTCCGCAAATGTTTCTTTCGCTGCTTGAATGGTGAAAGCAATATCTTCATCACTGTGTGCAGATGAAATAAAGCCTGCTTCAAATGCAGATGGTGCCAAGTTCACACCACGTTGCAACATACCGTGGAAAAACTTACGGAAAGCATCTACATCACATTTCAGCATAGAATCAAAACTAGTGATGTCTTCTTGATCGGTAAAGTACAAACCAAACATCGCACCAACTTGTTGCGTCTTGAATGGAATACCGACTTCATCTGCTGCAGCTTGCAAGCCTGTAAGCAATTTTTCCAGTTGTGCTGTTAGCTTTTCATAAAAACCTTCGGCACGTAAATGTTTGAACATTTCAATGCCTGCACGCATGGCCAATGGGTTACCCGACAAAGTACCGGCTTGATACACTTTGCCTAATGGTGCGATACATTCCATCACTTCACGCTTACCTCCGAAAGCGCCCACTGGTAGGCCTGCACCAATAATTTTACCCAATGTGGTCAAGTCAGGTTTAACACCATAATGTGCCTGAGCACCACCTAAACCAACACGGAAACCAGTCATTACTTCATCAATAATAAAGACTGAACCATGTTCATCACACACATCACGAATGGCTTGCAGGAAACCATCGATTGGTTTCACTAAGTTCATATTGCCCGCAACAGGTTCAACAATTACACCTGCAATTTCAGCACCGAATTTTGCAAAACATTCTTTTAAGGTTGCAATGTCGTTGTATGGAAGGGTTAAGGTGTGTTTAGCAAAATCGGCAGGCACACCCGCAGAAGTCGCCTCGCCCTCACCACTGGTCAAAAGTCCTGAACCTGCTTTTACTAACAAAGAATCTGAATGACCATGATAACAGCCCTCAAATTTCACAATTTTGTCACGGCCTGTATAACCACGCGCCAAGCGAATTGCAGTCATGGTCGCTTCTGTACCTGAGTTGGTCATACGCACCAATTCAATTGAAGGCATGATTTCACAAATAATATCGGCCAAGGTTGTTTCATGCACAGTTGGCGCACCAAAGCTCAAACCATCTTCTGCCGCAGCTTGCACTGCCTGAATAATTGCAGGATGTGCATGCCCTAAAATCATTGGTCCCCAAGAACCAACATAGTCAACATAGCGTTTGCCATCGACATCATACAAATAAGCACCTTTGGCTTTTTCAATAAACACAGGGGTTCCACCTACCCCATTAAATGCACGTACAGGTGAATTGACCCCACCTGGAATATGTTTATTGGCTTGTTTAAACAATTGTTCTTGCTTTGGAGATAAGCTCATGGAGGCACTCAACTTAAAAGATAAAATTAAAAATTAGGCTTCTGCATTAAAAAGAGCAGACCAATCATAAACTCGCTGTGCAACGGTGTGCATCGGACGATCCAATACATCACTCACTACTGCACACAAATCTACACCTGCATCAATCACAGGTTGACTATTTTCGACCGTTAAACCACCAATGACACAAATAGGCACATTCAAATTTTGCTTAGCATGCTGAATGGTATCTAGGCTGACCTGACTCGCTTCTGGTTTGGTTGGTGTTGGATAGACTGCGCCGAATGCCACGTAGTTAGCACCATCGGCGATGGCTTGTTCCGCCAGTTTCAATGAGTTATTACAACTGCGACCAATCAGAACATTTTTAGGTAAACGCGCGACCGCTTCAACAATTGAACCATCGTCTTGGCCCAAATGCACGCCAACGCCATATTTAACCGCTGTTTCAAGATCATCATTAATCACAAAAGGAACTTTGTATTGATCACACATCGATTTCATATATTCAATTTCGTAAGCCTGCTGTTCTTTCGGCACATTTTTACGGCGATATTGCAATACTGCCACTTCTGCGGTTGCCATTGCTCCTTCCAGCTTTGCCAACAGAAGTTCAATCGGATCATCATTGGTAATCAAATATAAACCGCGCATCATCCCAACCACACAAAATACAATGCGCGCATTATGACATATTCGGATGCACTACGGCAGAAGCCTGCGGATAAAAGCTAAATTTACTCAAATGCTATGCGCTTCATTTATAGAGATAAAAATTTTAAAAATACCCAATTCTAGTGATAGCCGCATCTAGCAAATTTAGTTTTAATTGAATTGCGCAAAACAAAGCAAGAACTGTAAAAAGTTCAATAAGATATGGATACTTGGTGATGTAGACTGAGCAATCCATAATGTTTACCTAACATAATAACAATATATTTAGGTAAGCCATTAGACACCCGAGGGTTTGTGCCAGAGCGCATGTGGGGGTGCGACAAATCATCGGGTGTCTAAATTTTTTAATAAACAATGTATTCAATGCAATTTTTTTTAAGGCTATCTCCAACTTACATCCTATAAAAGCTATGCTTAAAGGTATTAGATAGTTGATCTTTATTCATATTAAGTCGAAATTGCACAGCCATAAAAAAAGCCTAGAGAAGGTCGCTCTAGGCTTGGAAAGTCACAAATGTCATCAAATTGTCATATTAAATTTGATAGACACATTATTAGAATATTCACTCTAGTATTTCAAGAAAAAATTAATTTAATTTGTACATTTTTTATGAAAATAATCACACATCGGTAGTTTTTTGTCTAAATGGTATAAAAATACTTTTTATTCAACTTGGAATTTTATCTTTAGCACGGTTTTGTAAACTTAAATGACCGCGTAATACGTCGGCAAACATGCGCCAATCTGAAATGAAACTATATACAGGTTGTTTAAAACTGGCAGGTTTGTTTTTTTCAAATACAAAATGCCCAACCCATGCACAGGCATAGCCCGCAACCAAGCCATACAACACATATTTGGCTTTTTTATGCCGTATCGCTTTGCTCACACAATACAACCCAATACTGCTACCCGCCACGTGCAAACGACGACTCATGATATTGCGATGTTCAGTCAAATAAAAACGATAAAAAGTTGAGTAGTCTTGAATAGGCAATTCAAACTCAGGTTCTGGCGTCGGTTCAAATTCTGATTTTAATGCAGCGTTCATGTTCATCTTCCTGATGTTAATTGGCTTGGGCGAATTCTTATGCTTATTACCACACTCTAAACGATGCTCAAATAAAAACCAACCCATGAAAAAGCATCAGGTCAAGTCTTACATCTTTGCTGATTTTAGTTACAATCAACGGCACTTTTGCAAAACTCAAATTTTGCGCTTTATCACAAATTTATAATACCAATATGTTTGCTGCTTCATGGTAGCTTGCTTTATTTTCAGGACGTCATTCATGGTCGAAGTTGAATTAAAATTTCAAATTCCAGTCGCACGCCGCACTGCTTTACTCAAAACTTTAGACCCTAAAAAATCCACTCAAATTGCATTAAAAGCTTTGTATTTTGATACACCAACTCATGATTTAGCACAACACGGAGTAGCCCTTAGACAGCGTTTAGAAGGCCAACAATGGATTCAAACGTTGAAAGCTGCAGGACAAAGTCATTTTCACAGTTTTGAACATAACCACCCGCTCGAAACAACAGAGATACAAGACACTCCTCCACAGCTTGATCTGCACATTTATCAAAATACTCCAGAAGCACAGGCAATTTTACAGCATGCTTTGGGCACAAAATTCGATCAATTACAGCTTCAATTTGAAACGGATATTCAACGTACCTCACGGGTGATGACGTTAGAAGATACTGATATTGAAATCAGTTTAGACGTTGGCAAGATTCGTTGTGCAGATTCAGAAGTTGAGGTACACGAAGTTGAATTTGAGCTTAAACAAGGTTCGATTCAGCACCTGTTAGCCTTCAGCTTTGAATGGGTAAAAAAATTCCATTTGTGGTTAGATGTACGGAATAAAGCAGAAATTGGACATTTACTTTCGGTACAACAAAAAGTCAGCCCTGCAACATTAGCTAAAGAATTCCACTTTAGCAAAAAGGACAATGCAGACCAAAATTTACGCCTCTTGATTGCACAACAATTACAGCATTTGTTGCCTAATATTGCCGCTATTTCTGCACAAGTGGCGGAGCAAAGTCATATTGATCAGGCACAGCTTGCCTTGCAGCATTTACAATTCACCCTGTCGTTATTTAAAGACTGGTCTAAACATTTGGGTGATAAATGGGCCATGCAAATTGCAGCTTTTAAACAGCATTTTGACCATTTGCAGCACTTAGAACACATGCAGGCCACACTGGGTGCTTTTTTACAGAATCCAACCACAGCAGAAAACCTGAAAAAAGACACACTGTATGCACAGGAAAAACTGGTCAACTTAGTCCGCTCAACGCAAAATGTGCATCACTATTTAGAATTGCTCATGTTTAGTTTGGCACCAAACGACAGCACAGGTATTGACTTAAAAACTGCAGCACAGAATACCCTGCAACAACAATATAAACAGCTGCATGAACAACTACAGCAAAGCAATATTCATGACTTTGAAAGTTTAGATCAGCTGGCTTTGCGTATTCAGGAACTTAAATTTAGCTTCCCAGTTTTAACACATATTTATGATGTGAAAAATTTGCAAAAATATAGTAAAGCCCTGAATGATGCGCAACTGGCTGCACAGGAATATCAAATTTTGGCATCTTCTGCACAATATATTCAGCAAACGGAACTTGAAGCCAGCGACTGGTTTGTTTTAGGTTGGCTCACGGCTAAACAAGAAGTCTATGCACAACGTCTGTTAGAAGCGACAGAACAATTTATGGTGAGCCGTAAATTTTTAAAGTAATCACAAAAAATCATACATAGCAGCATGGGCACTCCCCCTGCTGCTTGGGCAAAACACCAACTTTAGATTTATTTTCCTTTTCAATCTTTTATTCACATTTTCTCTCTTGTTCATTTATAGATTTGCACTATAGTAAAAAGAACTTGGCTTGTTTCATCGAGGGTGTTCCCGATGTCTGAAATAGAATTAAAGTTTCAAATTCCGTCTACTTATCGTGCCGCATTTGAAAAAGCATTTAAAAAGAACAAACTGGTTCAGCAACAACGCTTATGGGCTAAATATTATGATAGCCCTGAACAGCACTTGGCCAAGCAGCGCATTGCACTGCGTCAGCGTTTAGAGGGTGATATTTGGCGTCAGACTCTAAAAGCACCCAGTCCACAACATTATGAACGCTTTGAGCTAGAGCATGAATTAGGATACGAAGCACCTGAACAATGCGACTTGGCATGTTATGAAAACCATAAACAAGCCAGAAAGATTTTGAAAAAAGCATTGGATGGTTCAAATGCGAATTTAACCCTGCAATTTGAAACCGATGTTTTGCGCTACAGCCAATTGGCACATTATAAAAACAGTCAAATTGAAGTTGCTTTTGACTTAGGTGAAATCCGCCAAGGCAAACAATCGGTAGAAATTTACGAAGTTGAGTTTGAACTCAAACAAGGTGAGATTGCAGATTTAATTGCCTATATTCAGCCTTGGATTAAGAAGTACCATTTGTGGCTCGATACACGCAGTAAATCACAACGTGGCAATATGCTGCATAACAATGAAAGTATGATTCCTGTGCAACAGCAAAGTGCTTTACAACTGGAACATCCAGAAAATATGCACGCACTGTTGGCACAAATTACCCAAAATTGTTTGGCACATTTACTACCGAATGCAACCGCCATTGCCAGTCAAGATTATGCCAGTGGGCATGTACACCAAGCGCGTGTCGCTATCCGCCGTTTACGCAGTGCCTTTAAAATCTTTGCTGAATACGATGCGCTGGCCAATCAAAACTGGGAAAGCCAATTGGCCACCCTGTTTCAGCAATTAGGCTCCACCCGCGATCAAGATGCCTTGCGTGAAAGCCTGATTCCACAACTTGAAAGTGCTGGTTCGCCAATTACAGAATTACCACCTGCGGCCAATGAAAATATTGCGATTGATGCGATTTTCCGCTCACCCACAACCACACTCTTACTTTTACAATTGATCAGCTTTAGCCATGCTTCGGCTGCTGAAGACCCTGAGCAAAAACCAATCAAGAAAATTTTGCGTAAACGACTGCAAAAAATGCATCAACAGATTTGTGAAGATGCAGGTCATTTCCAACAATTTGATGTAGAAACCAAGCACCGTACCCGTAAACGAGTCAAACGCTTGCGTTATACAGTTGAATTTGTCAGCAGTCTATTTGCAGAAAACGAAGTCAAAACATATTTAAAAACCCTAAAACCGTTACAGGAAACTTTAGGACATTTTAATGATTTGATGGTGGCACAAGGTTTATACGAAAGCCACGCTCAAACTGAACCCAAAACGTGGTTTGTATTGGGTTGGATTGCATCAGAAGAACGTCACATTTCCGTGCAGGCCGAGCAAGATTTACAACAATTTGCGCAAAGCGAACCATTTTGGTCATAGCTGATTGTTCAGTTTTGATAAATAAATAGCTCAACACAGTCATTAGGATTGTGTTGAGCTAAATGGTTTTGTGATCATTTTTGAATCACATTTATTACCACAAGATTTAATCAATACCCCCATACCTTCTAACGATACTTACCAAATACTTTCCAAGTCTGATTATCGGCTAAAGGGTCTTGATAGCTGTCACTGCGCTGTTTACGTGGCTTGTCACGAGCATCAACCAGTTCAAAATGCGGCTCTACACTTAAAACAATACCATTCACATAAAAACGGGTACGAGTATAGTCACTTTGCCCATGTTGAAACACGTAAGTGCGCAAATCAATAAACTCACGATGTGCTACCAGTGCTGCTGTATCATCACTATCTAACCAGCGCTGCATGGCCTGAATTTCAGATGGTTCAAATTGCCCACATTTTTCAATTAGACTGGCAATCCCCCGAAAAGTTTTAGACTCTTTAGCACGGGTTTTATTCACCCGAATTCGATCTACATGAAAATAAAACAACGGTAAATTTAAATGGCTAGGCAAATGAATGGCATCGATTACTTCATCTTGCATAAAAGGCTGGAATAAATCCTGAGCACGCTCAATTAACCCCGTCCACTGCCCATAATAATGTGCAACTTCGGCAGCAGTTCCATAGTAAATAGGCAGCCCTTCTACATGTGCAAGCTGTGCAGGTGGCCAAATATTTTGACGTAATAAGGCAATATCACTTTTTAAACTTTGTACTGCAATTGCATCTTGCATGACCCGCTCCAATCTTACTTAGGCTATTTTTAGATTAAGGCAAAGGTTTTGTTTCTGCAAGGCTTTGCCTATAATGAGGCATCTAAATTCTTAGCTTAGGAAAAGTTCATGGTTCAAAAGATTGAAGCAACCGATGTAACCGAAGAAGAAGCATTAAATGCCACTTTTTTTGAACGTGCCGATGAATTTATTAAACAGGCGAATGGCTTTTGTCACTTTGAAAAAGGCTCTACAGTAAAACCCGCTGAAATTCGTGGTCAGGTCAGTGCTGCCATGTTGTTCGCTACAGCGCGTTTTAATACTTGGGTCGCTGCCAATAACTTTAAAGATGGCAATGAAATGCGCGATGCCAAAGATCAGGTGATGTCGTATATTTTGCAGCAATTTCAAATGATGCTAGAAGATAACTACGACGAATACTGCGAACAGTTTGAAAACTATTTGCGCTTCCGTCATAACGAAGAGTTTCATACCAATAAACATGATCATTCACACGATCACGAACATTAAGTTCTGCATAAAAGCCCTATGGGGCTTTTTTAATGCGCTAGTTTTCCAATTTGTAGTTTTTCGATCAATACCCTTCCCTTTTGCAACGTGATGGCTTTGAATAGTGAAATAACAGCGTTATAAAAAAGGATGATTATGCAGAATCTAGGATTTGCACTCATTGATGCGCATATTCACCAATGGGACCCGTATAACACGCCACACAGCGCAAGATTGGCGGTAAAACTTTTGGGGAAACATCCCAATTTACTCGATAAAACCATCCGCTTGATTAAACCCAAAGCGCTGATTGAAACATTGGGACGCACAGAACACGTTACTTCAGCCTATTTACCTGAACACTATGCACGTGATTTAGGCTTTTATCCTGCCGAAAAAGTCGTGCATATTGAAGCCAACTGGCACGATCATAAAAGCAAAGGTGTGGTTGGTGAAACGGAGTTTATAGAACGCCTAGATTTTAAAAATAATGGTTTCGCCTTGGGTGCAATTGTGGCTGCCGCAGACCCGCGTGACCCAAATTTTAAGAAAATTCTAAAACTGCATCATAAAGCTTCACCGCATTTTTGTGGTATTCGCAAAATGGCTGCAGTGCATGAAGATCGTGGGATTTTTGCATGGGCAGATGAACCTAATTTGTATCGAAATAAAAAGTTTCTAAAAGGCTTTGAAGTCTTGGCACAATACAATTTAAGTTTTGATGCATGGACATATTCGACCCAACTGAGTGATGTCTTGGCACTGGCCAAACAGTTTCCTGAAACATCCATTGTACTTGACCATTTGGGCACACCTGCTGGACTGTTTGGACAGGTGGGCCATCACACAGGTGTGACAAAAACTGCACGGGAAAATATCCTGTTCCGCTGGCAGGAAGATATTGCAGAATTAGCACATTGTCCAAATGTTTACAGCAAAATATCAGGCTTATTCATGCCTGTTTTGGGGCACCAATTTCACCCACAAAAACGTGAAGCATCGAAACAGGAAATTATAGATTTGACCGCACCACTCATTCAGCATGCTTTGCAAAGCTTTGGTATGTATAGGTTAATGTTTGCCTCAAACTTCCCTATGGATCGAGTCAGTACCTCTTTGGTCAATTTAATTGATGCAACTAGCGATATTGTTGCTGCATATCATCCAAATGCTTTGCAACAAGTGTTTCATCATAACGCTAAACAGTTTTACCGCTTATAAAGCCGTGAAACAGCTTTTCAAAACGCTCCAATCAAACTTCAAGAAAAAAAAAGCGCATCGAAGTTGATGCGCTTTTTATGTGCCTGTTAAATACTAGATTGAATCTTATTTCTGTGCAGCTTTGGGTGTGACCATATCTGCTTGCACTTGACCGTATTGATCTGCCGCCACTTCCAGTAAATGTTCCAAATTTAAATATTTTTGAATCACAGCATCCACATCAGCTTTACTGAGTTTGGCCAAAGCCTGATCACGGCGTTCACGGAACAATAGATCACGCCCTTGTTCTAATTGCGGCACCAACATACGGTGGATACTGCGTTCATCCTCCAAAGCCGTAACACGTTTTTTTAGAATATCTGCTTTTGCTGCTTCAACTTCTTGCAGCGTAACACCATCACGGCGCAAGTCCATCAACACCTTATGAACAGCTTGCGATACTTGAGCCGACTTGCCTGCACTATACTGTGCCGAAATACTTAGCGCACCCGATTGCTCAAACTCACTTAGACTCAAGCCACTGTTAAAACCATAGACCAAAGCATTTTTTTCACGTAACTCTTGTGCCAAACGAGAAGACAATTGTGATTCACCTAAAATATAACTCAGCACCATCATGGCAGGTGTGTCTGGATGATTCACGCCCAAAGGTAAAGTCAGTAGACTCTGATAACTACCAAATTCACGTTGTTCTGCCAATACATGCAACTTTTGTGCAGGATATGCCGTGTATGCCGAATCTAGGCGTTGATATGGCTGATGACTTCGCCACTGCCCTAAACGCTTGCTCAATAGCTTCTGCATCGATTTCGGGTCGAACTCCCCTGTAATCGCAATATGGGCATGATCCATAGCAAAAAACTGACGATACAACTGCTGTACTTGTACCTGTGTCGCAGCTTGTAATTGCTGTTTGGCAAACTCTGGTTCAAAGTGATAGCGTAAATCGCCCTTTGGGTAAATTTCGATTAAACGTGCCATGGTCAACGCCGCTACAGTTTCAGGCTCGGTATAAGGTCGTTCTAAACTCGATAGACTTTGTGAGCGTATTAAATCGAACTGACTTTGTTCAAAGCTTGGGGCTTGCATCACATCTAAAACAAAGTTAAAAAATTCATCAAATTTTTCTTTTTTTGCCACAATTTGGATATGCATACTATTGGCATCGGCTTGGGCAAAAGCTGAACCGCCTGCGGCAATGGATTGATCTGCAATGTCTTGCAAACTATGTTCCTGTGAAGCCCGTAGCAATAAATATGCGGTTAAATCTAGAATTTCACCTTGCTTAAATAAAGTCTGAGCCGTACCTAAATTGACTGAAATAGCGGCATAGGTTTTATCATCACGGGTCGCTGTTGGAAATAATGCATACTTGGCCCCATTTTTTAAACTTCCACGCAGAATCTTTTTTTCATTTTTAATCAAAGACTGTTTGGATTTTTGCACATACTCTGCAACTTCGTGCTGATAACTTTGCACATCTTTTA
Source organism: Acinetobacter sp. A3 (assembly GCF_012371415.1). Lineage (NCBI taxonomy): Bacteria > Pseudomonadati > Pseudomonadota > Gammaproteobacteria > Moraxellales > Moraxellaceae > Acinetobacter > Acinetobacter sp. A3. Next base: position 26,725 of record NZ_JAAZQW010000005.1, on the reverse strand, counting down.
AAGGGATAACAGGTGCATCTTGCTGATCTAAAGTTTTAGCAACGCTTGAATTATTTTTCGCTGTAAGTGCCTGTTTTTGATCTTCAGGTGTGGGTTGAATTTCGCCAATGACCCGATGTTCTGCGGTAAAAAACTGTTTTAAATGTCGATTCAACTCATCTACATTTAACTGCTGAATATCTTGTAAATCACGCCAATACTGCGTCCAGTCCCCCTGATAAGCCACCGCATAATCACTCAAGCGACCGCCCAAAGCTACTGCATCATTCATAACACTATCAGCTTGATTTTGAATCAGGTTTTTAACCCGTTGTAATTCTGCTGCATCAAAATTCTTGGCCTGCTCGATGCTCTTATTCAAACTAGCTTGTACTTGTTTAGCGTCGTGATTTGGCGCATACAATGCCCCCATCAGCACTAAATTAAAATCTTGATCTAGCCATGTGCTAGATTGCACCATGGTGCTTGTACCTGTTTCCACAAGATTTTGATATAAATGTCCGCTCGGCTGTAAGGTATGCAAATAAGGCGACAACACCAAAGCGGTTTTTAACTTTTCGTCCTTGCCATTTAAATACAAATTAAATTTTGCCAGTTGACTGCCCTTTTGTACGACAAAATTGCGTGGCTGAATTTTTTTGCTGTCCAATAACGGAACTTGCACCTGCTTTGGAATTTGACGTGCTGCAATTGGACTAAAATGCTGATCAATTTGCTTTAACACAGCAGTCTGATCAAACTTACCTGTCATAACCAAAACAGCATTATTCGGTGCATACCAAGTCCGATAAAACTGGTTCAATTCCTGCATTTTAATGGATTGCAGTTCATTTAAATCACCAATCGGTAAGCGTCCAAAATACTGATTCCCATAGGCCGATTTCCACACCTGATCCAACAAAACTGAAAATGGCTGATCCATACGTACTTCACGTTCGCGTTTCACGATCGCAATTTCAGCAGGTACGTATTTTTCTTGCAGCACCAGTTTGTCCATACGTTCAGCTTCTAGAAAAATCATTTCATTAACTGCACGTGTTTCAGGACGAATGATATTGGTATATTTGGTCGAGTAATAATCCGTGCTGGCATTGTGCATTAAGCTGTGTTGATCTAGACGGCGCTGAAACTCCTCTTCGGGCACATTTTTTGTACCTTTAAACGCCAAGTGCTCTAATAAATGTGCTAAACCACCTTTGCCTTGTGGGTCATTGAGTGATCCTGTCAAATACACCATATTCATAAAGACTTTGTTTTCTTTTTGATTAGGTGCAAGAATGACACGTAAACCATTATCTAGTTGATATTCTTGTATATCTTGTTTTGATTTAACTAAAACAGGCTGGGCAAAAACCACACCATTAAATGCTAACACACATAAAGACAAGCTCAAGGTTTTCAAACGTAGCAACATTATTTTTCCGATAAATTTCATTTTATTTTTGACTGCTACAGCGCACAGTCATCACGCATTTTTGCCAAAACAGCTTAACAAGATGTACTTCTTTAAACAGTAAAAATTTGCAAAATTCAGGATTTAAATCAAACAACCAACACACTGCCAAATTGGACTTAAAGCATAATTTCACCCTGTAGATATAACTGGGCATAACCTGAAATTTCAATGCGCTCATGGTCTAGCACACAGCAATACAACACCCCACCACGTTGTGAAGCCTGATAAGCCACCAATTCAGTTTTCCCTAATAGTTCTGCCCAAAGCGGGGCAATTGCTGTATGAATCGAACCTGTTACAGGGTCTTCAGGAATACCCATGACGGGCGCAAAATAACGTGAAACACAGTCATAATCGGCTTGTGAAGATGCTGTAATTGCAACATCAACACTTGAACATGCGGCAGTTAAAGCAGTTCGTAACTGTCCAAGCTGTTTTAATAATTCTAGATTCGGCTGCTCGTCTAGTACATCTTGCACAGATTCATATTCCACAATATAAGCTTGCGCATTCAGATATACATTTTTAAATGGCTTGCTCAGTGCCTGTCGCAAAACTGCAGGATATTCCTTGACTAACTTGGCACGACGGATTGGAAAATTCATGCAGATTTTGCCATCTGGCTGTTGATGTACCGTAAAAATACCCAAATTTTTCACATGAAATTGAATGGTTTTGGCAGCGGTATAGTCCTTAAATATGACAAAGCTACTTGCAAGCGTCGCATGTCCACAAAAATCAACTTCGGTGGTCGGGCTAAACCAGCGGATTTCAAAGTTTTCAGCATCCAACATTTTCACAAATGCGGTTTCTGATAGATTATTTTCCTGTGCAATATGTTGCATCAAGTCATCGTCTAACCATGTATCAAGTAATACAACTGCAGCAGGATTGCCTTTAAATAATGTATGGCTAAAAGCATCGACTTGATAAATTTTCATGGCTAAACGGTTTGTCCTAAAAAAGATAGCATCGACCTAATATAAATAGGCTTGAAACGGAAATGGTTAAAAGATTTGATATTTACACAATATTTGATCTGAAATTAACGTGCACTTGCCTGTAAATATGGATAAGGATTCACTGCTCCTTGCTCACGTACATAAATGCCATAATGCAAATGTGGTGGTGTGTTTTGGGCATTGCCTGTTGTGCCAACAAAACCAATGACTTCTCCAGCCTGTACCCAATCTCCCGCTTGAATGTGTTCGGCATAATCATCAAGGTGCGCATAATAATGCTGGCTTAATGCAGGCCCTGTAATCCAAACAACTTTACCACCCAAACGGTCTAAACCAATTTTATGCACAATGCCATCTGTCGCAGCAATGACGGCTGTACCACGCGCTGCAAAAATATCAGTCCCCTGATGCTTACGGCCTTCGCTGCGGGCTGCACCCCATGTATCTTGTATTTGACCTATATTTACTCCTTTCACGGGAATTTGTAATGGAGTCCCAGCCAGTTCAGTTTGTTGCAATTTCCAGTATAAATACGGGGTTTGAATTCCTGCAGATTCACCAGACACAGGTGGCTGACATGCACTAAGCAAAGCCAACATTGAGAAGATAAGTGAGAGTTTTAAGCACCAACGACCTTGTTGCATAACATCCTAATTTTTATTCATATCAGTTTTATCTTAATTTTATGCACTATAGATGCCTAGCCTGTTTCTGTAATTTTAAATGCACACACTAAAAATAATTGCCAATATGCAATACTTTCTGTTGTTCTTATCGCATAATAGCGACATCCAAACCCACTTTATTTGAGTTTTAATTGGGAAATAATATTTTCCTCATTTTAGACAACTCACTTTATCTCCAATTTGTTGAATTTAAAGAAGCATTTCTTATGAAAATCGTCATCCTGAACAAGCCATATGACGTTCTCTCTCAATTCCGTGAGGATGAAAAACACCTCACCATGTCTGCTTTTGTAGACGACCCTGACTTACGTTTAGCAGGGCGTTTAGATATGGATTCGGAAGGCTTGGTATTCCTAACCGATCATGGCGGCTTAAATCAGTTTATTACCAACCCTGCCAATAAAAAATACAAAACCTACTTGGTACAAGTCGAAGGTGATGTCACAGAAGAAGCTTTAGCACAACTACGCAAAGGTGTAGAGCTTAAAGATGGTATGACTTTACCTGCACAAGCACACAAAGTAGATGAACCAGAATGGTTATGGGAGCGTGATCCACCTGTCCGTTTCCGTGCTTCTGTTCCGACCTCTTGGGTTGAAATCTCAATTTGCGAAGGACGCAACCGTCAAGTACGCCGCATGACTGCTGCTGTTGGTTTTCCAACCCTGCGTTTGATTCGTACTAAAATAGGTTCAATCGACTTGGTACAACTTGGCTTGCAACCTGGTGAAACCAAAGAAATTGAACCGTTGTTGTATCCTGACTTTAAAGATGTCCCTGCGGCAGAGCCATATCGCTCGCGTTCTTATGTGAAAAAACCAGGTGGTACGGGCGGCAAGCCAATGCATCAAAAGAAAAATAAAGATGGTACGCCTAAGAAAAAATCTGGTACGCCACGTATTTGGCAAATGGAAGAAGGTGAAAAACCACGTCGTAAGACCAATGGTACAACACGCCCAAATACCAAAAGCCGTGGACGTCGGGCGCGTTAATGCTTGAGTGCCGCATTAGCTCAACACAAAAAATGGATGCCAAAGCATCCATTTTATTATTGCAGAATTTTAAAATTAACTTCAAATCAACCTTTTAACCACAATTCCACTTTCGCCTGATCTTGCAGTTTTAATTCAACTTCATGTAATTCAGTCTGTGCAGCATTCACTTTAAAGGTCATCAACTCATCACGGCGGAAAGCATGAACAGTATAAGCTGCATCTTGTTTAGCATATTGCTCAAGCGACTTTGTCGTAGCTTTTAAACCATCTATCGCAACAATCACGTCATGTGCAGAAAGCCCTGCTTTTGCAGCCGCACCTTCACGACGCGCAGCTTGGACCAACACCCCTTCAGGCTTATCTGTCAGTTTCAGACCAAATGGCAAAGACTTGTCCTGCTTAAGCTGATACTGAATACCAAATTCAGGCAATAACTGATCTAAAGGCAATTCATCTGTCGTGTTGATTAAATGATGGATTTGCTCTGACCAATCATCTCCTGTCAACTCTTTACATAACTCAAAAATTGTACGCTCATGCACTTGAATGCCCTGTTGCGCATTGGCATATAATTTCTGCATTAAGGCATCTAAACTTGAACCACGTAAACGCAAGCCCAAATCTAAGCACAAAGCAACCAAACAGCCTTTGTTATAGTAGCTGGTTCCTGCATGGTTCGAGTTTTCATCCTGACGATAGAACTTCACCCATGCATCAAAACTTGATTCTGCCACAGTTTGAATCGCACGCCCTGGGTTTTGTAAATAGCGATCAATTTGTGCTTTAAGTAATTCTAAATACGCTGCCTGATCAATCACGCCACTGCGCAATAATAACAAGTCATCGTAATAAGAAGTAAAACCTTCAAAAATCCATAACAGTGAGGTATAGCCTTCTTGATTCAAGTCATAATTAACAAAGTTTTCAGGGCGAATGAATTTGACTAACCAACTATGGAAATACTCATGACTACACAAGCCTAAAAAGCGCTGATAATCTTTAGATGGTTGTTCAGGCTCATTGGCTTTAGGTAAATCATCACGTGGTGTAATCAGGCTAGTACTGTTTGGATGCTCCAAACCACCATAACTATTGCCTGTTGCCATGGTCATAAAGGTATAGTTTTCAAATGGCGCAGAACCAAACATAGCAATTTGTGTAGCGCAGATTTTTTCAATATCTTGCTGCATACGCACAGCGTTCATCGCGTGTTTGCCCGATACCACAAATTCATGTGGAATATCTGCTGCGCTAAAACTAAAACGGGTTTGTTCTGCCAATTCAAATGGCGCATCAATCAATTCTGCATAATTTTTGGCTTTTAAGGTATACCGCCCTTTCACCAAACTTTTTGCAGCCAAACCTGTCGCAAGTTGAAAATGCTTTAATTCATCTGGTAAAAATAATTCGACTTCAACTGCTTTATCTTCCTGACCATCTAAGCCCAAACAAGCACAGGCAGGATTGACATATAAACGGGTCTGATCGACATAAGCGCCACGCACCGACAAATCATAGGCATAAACATCATATTCCACCGTAATCAATTCATGGTCGGTATTGAACAAACGCCATTTATTCTTTGCAAATTTCTGAATTTTGAGGATGCGCCCCGCCTCATCATAAGCACGCACCGACTCAATATGTTTTGAAAATTCACGAATTAAATAACTGCCTGGAATCCAAGTGGGTAATGATAAAACCTGAGTAGGATTAGCCAAAAAACGCACGGTGACATGCATAAGATGCTGACGATAATCGTCAAATTCGATTTGATAATGCAACATAATGGGCAATACAAAATGTATAAATAAGAACTTGGCCACAAGCTTAACATTTTTTTAGCAATTGATGCGTCATCGCCTGATTTGTGGGTATTTTTGGCTAGTCATTCGGCAAAAAAAAGCATAGCATGCCTAAGTCACTCGACACCGATTTTACTGTTTAGACACCATTACAGCACCAACGGACTGGTGTACATAAGGAACTTCTTTGAAACGTGTTATTTATCTGATTGCGCTACTCTGCTGGCTTTGCAGCGCAATCACACATGCCGCATTATTGAATATCCAAGCCGAAAGTGTTGAAGCCGAAGCTTGGGCAATTTTAGACCCACAATCTGGACAAATCATTGCAGAGCACAATAGCCACGTACAACGTGCGCCTGCGTCACTGACCAAAATGATGGTGTCCTATATTGTGCTAAAAGATATTCAGGCAGGTAAATTAAACAAGCATGAAATTTTGACCGTAACACCTGTGGTACAGCAAGTGATGTGGGATGAATCACAAATGTACTTAAAAGCAGGTGAACAAATTTCGGTAGATCAATTGTTGGCTGGGCTAATTATTATGTCTGCCAATGATGCTGCGCTGACTTTGGGTGAACGAGTTGCAGGTGGTGTACCGCAGTTTATTGCTCGAATGAATCAGGAAGCACAAGCGCTGGGCATGCAAGATACACTGTTTCAGAATCCATCTGGCGTAACCATGCCAAACCATTATTCTTCTGCGGCAGACATGGCCCGTTTGGCACAAGCTATTGTGACCGAAACACCTGATTATTTGACCTACTCTAAACAGACCAGTTTTACCTATAATCAGCACTATCACCGTGCGACCAATATTTTATTAAAACAAGACCCGAGTGTAGATGGTTTAAAAACAGGTTATACCAAAGCAGCGGGATATAACCTTGCTTTAACCGCAAACCGCCCAACGTTAGACAGCGATGCACCAAAACGTCGTTTAGTGGTGGTAGTTATGGGCACCAAAAGCGTACAAAAACGTGCTGAAGTCGCGCATAAATTGTTAAATTTAGCCTATAGCTACACCCGTAACGAGCTTGCAATTAAACCAAAACAAATGATTGCTGAACTCCCTGTCGTAAAATCGACATTACGTATGTTTAAAATTGAAAGCAGCCAACCAAAGTTTGTGACAACATCTTTATACGAACGTGCAGATGCGATTGATTTAGCAGCATTTGACCAAAATACTTTACGCCTGCAAGTGGCAACAGCAGATGGCCTGCTACATAGCATTGAGCCTGCACAACGGACTCAAACCCACTTGAACATTGAATTGTCAGAAAAGTTACTGACTGCCCCACTTGAGCAAGTTATGAAGTTAGCAACGGTGCATGTCTATCAAAATAATCAATTGATTAATAGCTTCGCAATTGAAGAACAAGTGCAAATTGCAGAAGCCAATATTTTTGAACGTATTATGATGTGGTTTGGAAACTTGTTTAATTTCTTCGGGCAGCAAACTGCAGAAGATCAACATACTTCTTTGGGTTAGAACTAAAACATCACTCAGTTTTAATATAGTGAAGATGGGCCATGTCCCATCTTTTCTATTGTCATCTACACATTACAAAAAGCTGGCAGAATCAGTTGCAGCGAAAAACCGTAAAAATTTGCAGACTTGCATATTTTTGCATTGAAATAATAAACTTTGCCCTTATTAATTAAAAAATGTCATAAAAAACTTGGAAAAGTGAAGAATTTGCAGAAATGTCTATAACAAATTCCACATTTCACTTTATGATGTACCCTTAAAAAATTGAATGGATCAATAACATGACTGCTATTGCAAATGACCTCGTGGTTTCTTTCCACTACACATTGACTAACGCAGAGGGTGAAACTCTCGACAAATCTCAAGGTGAACCACTTGCCTATTTGCATGGTGCAGGTAACATCATCCCTGGTTTAGAAAAAGCGTTAGAAGGTAAAACAGTAGGCGAAAAATTTACTGTAAACGTACCTGCTGCTGAAGGTTATGGCGAATACAACCCAGACCTAGTTCAAGAAGTTCCTGCACAAATGTTCCAAGGTGTAGACAACATCCAACCTGGTATGCAATTCCAAGCGCAAACTGATGATGGCGTTCAAATTGTAACTGTAAAAGCGGTTGAAGGTGACAACGTTGTTGTAGATGCAAACTTCCCACTTGCTGGTCAAGATTTAACTTTTGAAGTTGAAATCGTTGAAATCCGTGAAGCTTCTCAAGAAGAATTAGATCACGGTCACGTACACGGTGCGGGTGGTCATCACCACTAAGATCATCTGATCAAATGAAAAGGCAAAGTTATATAACTTTGCCTTTTTGTTTTTATTTTGGAAAGTAATCTTCAAGTCTTATCATTATTATTCTGCGCTATACATTGCCGATTTATTGAGCAAACAAACTTTTTTCATTGAACACAAGGCTGCACAGCCATGCTTATAATGAGACGACATTTCAGCCCACCGCAAGCATATTTTCCATGCGCAGCTATAATTTAGTTTGGTTCCGACAAGATTTAAGAATTTCAGATCACAGTGCGCTTTGGCATGCGAGTCAAAATGCGCCATGTATTGGTTTGGTGGTTCTGTCTCCACAGCAACACCTCTTGCATGATGATGCGCCTATTAAAATTGACTTTTATTTGCGTCAGTTACAGGCCTTAAAAAAGCAGTTAGCACAGCTAAATATCCCCCTTATTATCCAAACAGTTCCACTTTGGTCAGATATTCCAACTGCCGTAAGCCAACTCTGTACACAATTGAGTACCTCACACCCCATACAAAACATATATGCCAATATTGAACTGGGCGTAAATGAGCTAAAACGTGACTTTCAACTACAACAGACCCTGAACAAGCAAGGGCTGGATTTAATCCTCTACCATGATCGTACGCTTTTCCCTGTAGGCAGTGTGCGCAATCAGAGCATGAAACCCTATCAGATATTTAGCGCATTTAAAAAGTATGCCTATCAGCAATTAAGTTTGGCTATACCACGCTGCTTCCCCTCTCCACAGCCGCAATTTGCAATTGAATTACCCTCTGAATATGAATCGACTGTTCCCAATTTAGAAACTTGGGGATGGGCTGCTGTGCCACAAGAACAGCAAAATTTATGGGCAGTTACGGAACAACATGCGCAGCAATTGTTGGATGATTTTGTGCATCAGCACATGCAAGATTATCAGCAACAGCGTGATTTTCCTGCACGGTCAGGCACAAGTCGGCTCTCTGCTTATTTAAATTGTGGGATTTTATCTATTCGGCAGTGTCTGGCTGCGGTTTTTGCTTCGTCGCAAGGTCATTTTCATCTGGAAAATATTGGGCAACAAACTTGGTTAGATGAATTACTTTGGCGTGAGTTTTATCAACATATTTTGTTTGATTATCCCAAAGTTTCCCAACGCCAACCTTTTAAAGACCAGACTGCACAAATTGTGTGGCGTAATGATCCAGCAGGTTTAGCGGCATGGCAACAAGGACAAACAGGTATCCCAATTGTAGATGCAGGAATGCGGCAACTCCTGCATACAGGCTGGATGCACAATCGGGTCAGAATGATTACTGCAATGTTTCTATGCAAGAATTTGTTGATTGACTGGCGCTTAGGCGAACAGTGGTTTATGCAGCATTTGATTGATGGTGATTTAGCTGCCAATAATGGTGGTTGGCAATGGTGCGCCTCGACAGGGACAGATGCTGTGCCCTATTTTCGGATTTTCAACCCTGTAAGCCAGTCCCAAAAGTTTGACCCACAGGGAGATTATATTCGCAGCTGGTTACCTGAACTGGCACATTTAGATGCCAAACACATTCACGAACCTTATGCGAAAAATCCAAATTTAAAACTGAATTATCCTCAGCCGATAGTAGATTTAAAACAGAGTCGTCTGCGCGCGATTGAGGCATTTAAACAGTTATAGGCGAAATGCAGATTGAATCAACACTCCCATCAGCTAAACTTTAGCCATGATGGGAGTTTTAAGAATTAAACCGACAGTTTAGGCCGCCTGTTCATCACGTTTAAAGACCAGTTCACCTTTTAATGAGCTGTCTGCATCGAAATAATAACCTTCACTATTGAATGCTTTTAAGTCTTCTGCGCGTTCTAATTTATTTTCAATCATAAAACGTGCCATCAAACCACGGGCTTTTTTGGCATAAAAACTAATGACTTTGTATTTGCCATTTTTCTGATCTAAAAATACTGGCTTAATAATTTCAGCCTGAATTTTTGTTTCCTGAACGGCTTTATAGTATTCATCTGAAGCCAAATTCACCAATAGATCAGACTGACTTTGCGTTAAATCTTGATTAATCAAATTGGTGATAATCTCACCCCAGAAATGATATAGATTTTCACCACGTGCATTATGCAATTTAGTGCCCATTTCCAAGCGGTACGGCATCATTAAATCTAAAGGACGCAATAAACCATATAGCCCCGAAAGCATACGCAAATGTTGTTGGGCAAACTCAATATCTGCAGGAGACAGACTATAGGCATCTAAACCTGTATACACATCCCCTTTAAAGGCAAACATGGCTTGACGCGCATTGGCAAGATCAAATTCTGCTTGCCAGTCACGAAAACGCTCAACATTCAAAGTGGCAATTTTTTCACTCACGCTCATTAAACTGGCAATTTCAGTCGCTGATAGTTTACGTGCCACATCAATTAATTCTTGTGAATGTTCAAGTAATCTAGGTTGAGTATATACATCGCTAGGTAATGCAGTTTCGTAATCTAAAGTCTTGGCTGGAGAAATTAAAGCGAGCATAAACCACCTAAATAAAAAATACAGAGCTCACTATAGCAGCAGCACAAGGCAAACTCCAATGTGTGTTTTTGCTTAACTGCATCGGAAAAAGTTTTCTTAAAAATATTTTTTAAGTCGCTGTAACTTAGGCGATGTTTAATTTTATTATTCTCTGGGCAATAAAAAACCCACTTAACTCTCCCAAATTAAGCGGGTTAAAATCAGGTTGTTATGTTGTATTTTTCTTGCTGCTCAATATACGGTTAGGATGTGTCAATTAGATGACATATCATTTAAAAAATGAATAATTTTGATTTATAAATCAAGTATAAATTTTAAATGACTCATTTGCATCTACATTGTTTTAACCTTTCCATTCAAACTCGCTAAATGAATGATCTTCTTTCAGGGTGTTTTCTACTGCTTGCGCCAATTGATTTAGCAAGCTTTGCTCAGTAATACGCTCTAGCCAGTCTTGCTCTTCATTTGGGTATGAGGTAATTACACAAACCAAATGCCCATCTTCATCACGGCTTTGACAGTTTACTGCCAATGGTAAAGCGTATTCATCTACACTCACTGCCACCTGCGCACCGCTTTGTGGCAAAGTCTGAAAACCATATTGGGATAAATTCTGTGAAAGTAAATTTGCAACATAATTCTGTGCCAAGGTGCAATCTTGTAACTCTTGTTTATTTTCACAATTCGCCATAAATTTTAATTTGCGCATGCTCAGACCCAAAGGCTTTTTTCTTGTATGGGTTTAGCATAAGCAATAAAACGCAAACAGCCAAGCAAAAGCTTGGCTGTTTCAGCATAAAGTATAGGGTTTGTGATGCTTCATCTCATCCCCTATATCACTTTGGCTTATTCTGTTACTTGAATATTTAAACCCGCCACGCCAGCAAGTTCAGTAAAGGTTGGGAAACTGGTCGCAACAGTTTCTGTACCGACAATTTTAATTTCACCTGAGGTACGCAAACCTGCCATAGAGAAACTCATGGCAATACGGTGGTCATGATGTGATTCAATTTCACCGCCAGTAAATACTGGTGACCAGTCGCCTGCTTTACCTTTACCCTGAATGATAATGCCATCTTCAGTTGGTGTGCAGTCAATACCCATAGTTTTTAAACCATCTGCCATAACTTGAATACGGTCAGATTCTTTCACGCGCAATTCTGCAGCACCTGTCAGTACAGTTTCACCTTCGGCACATGCTGCTGCAATGAACAATGCTGGAAATTCATCAATTGCTAAAGGGACTTGATCTTCAGGAACATGAATACCTTTTAAAGTACGTGAACCACGAATACGAATATCTGCAATAGGTTCACCGCCTGCAATGCGCTCATTTTCTACACTTAAGTCCGCACCCATTTGTTTCAGAATTTCAATTACACCAGTACGGGTTGGGTTAATCCCCACCGCTTCCAAGGTGACATCTGAATTTTCTGTAATGGCAGCACCCACCATAAAGAACGCAGCAGAGGAAATATCGGATGGTACTTGAATATTAGTGCCAACTAATTTACCGCCACCTTGCAATGAAATACGGTTGCCTTCTGTTTTCACTTCATAGCCAAATGCACGCAACATACGCTCTGTATGGTCACGGGTTGGTTCAGGTTCAGTCACTGACGTTTCGCCTTCTGCCCAAAGTCCTGCCAGTAAAATACCTGACTTCACTTGCGCAGATGCCATTGGCAAGTCATATTGAATGCCTTTCAGTGCTTGCGCACCTGTAATAGATACAGGCGGTGTTCCACGTTCACCCGTCGTTTGAATTTGAGCACCCATTTCACGTAATGGTTTTGCAATACGTTCCATTGGTCGCTTGGTCAATGACGCATCACCAGTCATAACAGAGTCAAACTGCTGCGCAGATAACATACCTGCTAACAAGCGCATTGAGGTGCCTGAGTTGCCCATATAAATTGCGCCTGCAGGTGCTTTTAAACCTTGCATGCCCACCCCATGAATAGTGACTTCACCATTTTTAGGGCCTTCAATGCTTACACCCATATCACGGAATGCTTGCAAAGTCGCTAAAGCATCTTCACCTTCAAGGAAACCTGTCACATGCGTAGTGCCTTCAGCAATGGCACCAAACATAATTGAACGATGTGACACAGATTTGTCACCCGGTACGGTAAATTTACCTTGGAAAGTCTTAGCACCCGGCAAAATCGTAAATTGTTGTGTCACGTTATTGTTCTCCATAAAAGGTTTCTTGGCGAGCATGTAGTTAAAATGCTGTCGTGCCGCTTGCGCATGTCCTAGCAAGCCCATTAAAGCATGCGAGTCTTCTTGTTCAATCAATTGGCGAATAATCTCAAGTTGACTTTCAAAGCCATCCACCGCTTTTAACAGTGCAGTTTTATTGGCAAAGAAAATGTCATGCCACATTTGCGGATCACTGGCAGCAATACGAGAGAAGTCACGAAAGCCTCCCGCAGCATAACGGAAAATGTCTAAATTATCTTCCCGATTTGCCAATTGTTCGACCAAATTAAAGGCCATTAAATGGGGAAGATGACTGGTATATGCCAAGACTTCATCGTGCTTTTCCACATCCATGCAAATGACTTCAGCTTTGGCGCTTTCCCACATTTGAATCAGTTTGCTGACTGCCCATGACGCACTACTAGGTAAAGGAGTCAAAATCACTTTGTGGTTGGCAAATAGATCAACCTTACCTGCATGCACACCTGTATGTTCTGCCCCTGCTATTGGATGACCAGGGACAAAACCTTCAGGTAAGTTATCACCGAATACGGCTTTGGCTGCAGCCACTACACTACCTTTGGTGCTACCAACATCGGTCAGAATCACGTGATCTGCCAAATAAGGCTGAATCTGTCGTAAGACTTTTTCTGTCGCTTGTACAGGCAATGCCAACACCACCAAATCTGCACCCTGTACGGCCTCTACAGGATTATTAAAACCTTGTTCAATCAACCCTAATTCTAAAGCATCCTGTAAGGTCTTTTCAGAGCGGGTCGAAGCAACAATATGCTGAGTTAAATTTTCTGCCAGCATTACACGTGCCAAACTCGAGCCAATAAGCCCGAGTCCGATAAATGCAACTTTTTCAAACAATGGTTGCGCCATGTTTTATGCCTTTGCTTCCTTGCCCAATACTTTTGCTAATGCACGTAGGAACTTGGCATTTTCTGCTTCTGTACCAATTGAAACACGTAAATGCGTTGTAATACCTACAGGACGAACAATCACGCCTTCTTTCAATAAAGCATTAAATGTTTGACCTGGATCAGCCTCTACATCAACCAAAATAAAGTTAGCACGTGAAGGCACATAATTTAAGCCCAATGCTTTAAAGCCTGCTTCTAATTGCGCCATACCAGCTTTATTGCTAATACGAGATTTTTCAATAAAATCTTCATCTTGTAATGCAGCAACTGCGGCCACCATTGCCAAATGGTTAACGTTAAATGGCTGACGAATACGGTTTAAATAGTCAGTCACTTCTGCCGATGCCAATGCAAAACCAACACGCAATGCAGCCAAACCATAACATTTAGATAAGGTGCGGCTCACGATAAGGTTCGGATATTGCTCAAGGAATTTCAGGCTGTTGAAGTTTTCTGGGAAATATTCCACATAGGCTTCATCAAGTACCACAATCACCCGTGCAGGAACTTTTTGCATAAAGGCTTCAAATTCAGCCTCTTCAAACCAAGTACCTGTTGGATTATTTGGGTTCGCAATAAAAATTAATTTAGTGTTGTCTTGAATTGCTGCAGCCATTGCATCTAAGTCATGTGAAAAACCTTTGGCAGGTACTTCAATGGCTTGTGCATTAATTGCTTGCGTTACCAAGGCATAGACTGCAAAAGCATGCTGACTATACAAAACTGAATCTTTGTCTGAAACGAATGCACGAGCAAACATTTCAAGCAAGTCATTTGAACCATTACCTAAAGTAATTCGGTCATGTGCAAAACCAAACTGTTTTTGAATTTGGTCTTTTAAAATAAAACCACCACCATCTGGATAGCGACCAATTTCTGCAATTTCAGCCGCTACAGCTTCTTTAACTTTGTCTGAACAGCCCAATGGGTTTTCATTAGATGCAAGTTTGACGATATCTGTAATCCCTAGCTCACGCTCAAGTTCACTGATTGGTTTACCTGGTTGATAAGGCTTTAACTTCGAGATACCTTCATTGGCTGGGACAAACGACATTTTACACTTCCAGTAGACTAGGTGATGGACGTGGTGCGCATCATGGAATGCACACCAACAAATTAAATACGGTTATAGCACTGCAGCAGGATATGAACCCAAGACACGAATTTCTTTGACCAATGGGCGAATTTCTTCAATCGCTGCACGTACATTGTCTTGCTCGACATGCCCTTCTAAATCAATAAAGAACACATACGACCATTTTTCAGGTAAAGCAGGACGGGTTTCAATACTGGTCAGACTAATATTGTGCTTCGCAAATGGTGCAAGAATTTCAAGCAAGGCACCTGCACGGTCATGTGCAGACACTAACAATGAAGTTTTATCATTGCCACTTTGTGGAACTTTCTCACGACCAATCACCAAGAAACGTGTGGTATTTTCTGGGTTATCTTCAATATTACTATGCAAAGTTTCGAGTTCGTAAATGCTAGCTGCAATTTCAGAAGCAATAGCAGCAGAATGCCATTCATTGCGAATACGGCGTGCTGCTTCTGCATTTGAGCTAAGTGCTACACGTTCAACGCCCGGATAATGCACATCTAACCACTTACGGCATTGAGCTAAAGTTTGCTGATGTGCATAAATTTGTTTAATGCTGTCTTTACGGGTGTTTTCAGACACAAGGAATTGGTGATGAATACGCAACTCCACCTCACCAATGACATTTAAGGGTGAAGATTTAAAACAATCTAGCGTGTGGTTTACCACACCTTCAGATGAGTTTTCGACAGGTACTAAGCCATAGTGTGCACTGCCTGCTTCCACTTCACGGAATACTTCATCAATGGTAGGCAGCGGACGCACAATTGCATCCTGACCAAAATGTTTAAGTACGGCAGAATGTGTATAAGTGCCAATTGGACCCAAGAACGCAATACTTTGTGGCGCTTCTAGCGCCAAACATGCCGACATAATTTCACGGAATAAACGTGCCATGGTCACATCAGACAACGGCCCTTCGTTGCGTTCCATAACATTACGTAAAACTTGTGCTTCACGTTCAGGACGGTAAAACAACGGATTCTCTTCTGCTGCAAATTTTGCTTTCGCCACCGCCTCTGCAAGTCGTGCCCGACGGTTAATCAGCTGTTGAATCTGTTGGTCTACAGAGTCAATATCTTCACGGATTTTAGCGAGATCAAGAGAAGTCGTTGTGTTCTGATCGTCTTGGATCATTGTTATGTCGCCCTTCATAAACATTTTGCAAATAGTATAACAATAGTTAGCTTTCAAATGTTGCGCAATACAACTTTCAGTGTTTCAGATTTAAAAACATACAGTTGATCAAAGCATCACCAATCTCTTAAATACATGATGAATATAAGCGATAACTGACTTGGTTATTTGCCCGATTATTTTAACCTGCTCCAAACTTAGTTTGAGTGTAAATAGCAATCAGCTGATTGCTTTTAAGTCTGAATATAAAAAGAGCCAGCACAGGGCTGACTCTCCGTTTAAATTTTGCTGCTTGATATCAAAAATAGATGTATCTATTTAACGTCCTAATAAACTACGTGCCACAATTTCTTTCATAATTTCATTTGTTCCGCCGTAAATCCGCTGGATACGCGCATCCACAAAGAAACGTGAAATCGGATACTCAGTCATATAGCCATAGCCACCGAACAGTTGTAATAATTGATCGGCTATTTTCATTTGCATGTCTGTTGAAAAGCTTTTGAGCGCAGCTGCGGTTTCTACATCGAGTTTGCCTTGCATATACAATTCGACGTTTTGATTATAAAAAGCAGCTGTTGCCAATTCATCAATTTTGGCCTGCGCCAATACAAAGCGAGAGTTCTGGAACTGTCCAATCGCTTGTCCAAAAGCCTGACGCTCTTGCACATATTGTGTGGTTACATCAATCGAGCCGCGAATTGCGCCTAATGCTGTCGCTGCAATAGCAGTACGCTCACGTGGCAATTCCTGCATTAAATAGGCAAAACCTTGCCCTGCCTGACCCAACAATTGATTTTTTGGCACTTTAACATTGTCAAAAAATAGCTCTGACGTGTCTTGTGAATGCAAACCAATTTTTTCCAGATTGGTTCCTTTTTTAAAGCCATCTAAATGCGTATCGACCAACATCAGCGATACACCTTTGGCACGTGCTTGTGGATCAGTTTTTACAGCGAGAACCACTAAGTCTGCATGCTGACCATTAGAAATAAATGTCTTGGAGCCATTTAAAACATAATACTCATCTTGCAAAATGGCATTGGTACGCATGGCCTGTAAGTCAGAACCTGCACCTGGTAGTCATACCAATTGCGCCAACCACCTCACCCGACACCATGCGTGGCAACCAGTATTGTTTTTGCTCTTCTGTACCAATATGCAAAATATACGGCGCAGCAATTTCAGAGTGACAAGAAATACCTGTAGACAGTGCGCTATAGCCTGCACGTGCTGATTCTTCGACTAACATTAAAGAATAATGTGTCGGCACGCCATAACCGCCATATTCTTCTGGCACATCAATACATAAAAAACCATTTTCACCGAGCAAATTCCAGACACTGCGCGGCATGATGCCTTCGCGTTCCCACGTTGCATAATGCGGTGCAATATGTTCCTGCATAAAACGGCGAAAGTTATCTCTAAATAATTCTAAATCTGCATCATAAGCCAGCATATAACATCCTTGGTTTTTCAATTGTTGTTTTCAATCCATCCCATGCTATGCATTTTTAACCTAGCTGTCATGCATTATTGTGCGCACTTATATTACTTTGCAGTCAAACTTTAATGCACAGCGCAAATGCTCACTTAAACTTATAGCCAACGCTGTGAATAATGCTGCAAACTGTTGCCGAAGTTTATACACTAAGGTCATTGTGAAATTTCAAATGAAAGACGTATGAACCCGCTTATGCTAAATACAAACCCAAATAAAAGAAATATTTATAAAGATGCAGAACATCCTTTTGCACAATTTATCCGTATTATTGGCAAAGGCAAAACAGGCGCACGTTCACTAACCTATGATGAAGCCTATCAAGCCTTTGGCATGATTTTGCGCAATGAAGTGCTCGATGTGCAATTGGGAGCTTTTTTAATGCTGCTGCGTGTAAAAGAAGAATCGGTAGATGAATTGGCAGGCTTTGTCCAAGCGACTCGTGATCAGTTGCAATTTAAACCACTACACGTCGATTTAGATTGGTCTTCTTATGCAGGTAAACGCAAACATTATCCGTGGTTTTTATTGGCGGCACTGACTTTGGCAAAGCATGGCTATAAAGTAGTCATGCATGGCGCTTCTGGGCACACCATTAACCGCTTATATACCGAACAAGCACTGCAATATTTAGGTTTCCCCATTTGCGAAAACGACCTACAAGTTGAGGAGCAATTGGCACAACGCAATTTTGCCTATTTGCCGCTACATGCCATTTCACCCATTTTGAGTGATCTTATCAACTTACGCAATGTCATGGGTTTGCGCTCGCCAATTCATACCCTTGCTCGGCTGATCAATCCATTTAATGCCAAAGCCACGATGCAGGCTATTTTCCATCCTGCTTACCGCAGTTCACATCAACAAGCGGCATTTCAGCTAGGTTATCAAAACAGTGCGGTCATTAAAGGTGAAGGTGGTGAATTTGAACGCAATCCAGATGCCAGAACTTTAATTTGTGGTATTAAGAATGGCACCTTATATGAGCACGAACTACCTAAATTGACCGATAGCCGCAGCCCTGTAGAAGAAGAACTAGATTTGGCTGTTTTGAAAGCGGTGTGGTTAGGTCAGCAACCGCATGAATATGGTGAAATTGCAGTGACTGAAACCATGGGCATTGCTTTATACACCATGGGCGTTTGTGACGATTATGATGCAGCAATGCAAACCGCACAGCAGCTTTGGCAAAATCGCCATCACTAAAACCCAAAACTTTGCTAAAAATACGGCAATAAAAAAGACACCTTCAGAGGTGTCTTTTTGCGCTTTCAATTCTAAATTAAAAGTTACATGGCGTGATTTAAACAAAACGAATAGGTTTAAATTCCTCATGCTTGTGATGATCGTCATCACATTGCTCGCCTTCTTCTTTAGTGCCACGGTCAATATAGCCACTGCGCTCGGTTTCAGGCAGGTTTTTCATTTCCCATGCATATACCGCTTGCATGCAAATTTCACGTTGCTCCTTGGTCAAAGCAACGCCATTTGGCCATTTACCAATTTCAACTGCCGTTTTTAAACGTCCAACAATTTCAGGATCGAGTACGGCAAGCATTTGTTCAATATTCATCATTCATCCTGCTGTTGCATTGATTCAAAATCTTGGTTCCATCCTAACTTGGTACGACATGCCATATAAAAGTCATAACCAGGTGGATGTAATAAATTCAATTTATAAGGATGTTTGCGGATATGCAAACTATCTCCAACATTTAATGAAACACTATGTTGACCATCGGCACTGACCATTGGCAACACACGGTTTTCACGAATCTGGATTTTAATTTCACTGTGTCCGCCCACCACAATTGGACGCGAAGACAACGTATGTGGATGCATAGGCACCAACGCAATTGCATCCATGCTTGGATGTACAATTGGCCCACCACCCGACAAAGCATAAGCGGTTGAACCTGTAGGGGTTGAAACAATTAGACCATCACTATGCTGACGGTAGACATACTGCCCATCAATGTTCAGCTCAAAGTCAATCATGTGCACAGACTTGCCCGAATGCAGCACCACATCATTTAAAGCAATCGCTTCATAAATGATTTCGCCTTTAGAGCGCACTTCCATTTCCAGTAAAAAACGACGGTCTGACTGGAAATGCCCCTGTAACACCTGATCTAATTTAAAAATAACTTCAGTCGGTTTAATATCGGTCAAGAAACCTAAACGACCACGGTTCACCCCAATCACAGGCGTATTGTATTTGACCAGTGCCCGTGCTGCATGCAGTAATGAACCATCGCCACCCACCACAATCACCAAATCAACCACTTCCCCCAATAAAGCACGGCTAACGGTTTGTGTGTTGGCATAAGGCACAAGTTCAGCAGTTTCAGAATCAAAAACGGGATGCAAGCCCAAGCCTAAAATATGATCATGGATCAGACATAAAGTTTCTACGACAGAATATTTGTCTGGACGACCAATCAGTCCAATGTTCCGAAAGTTCTTATGTGAGAGTTGCACCTGCGATATCGCTCCGCTACGATTCGATGCCTATAATAGCACTAACCCGATTGATTTAAAAAAACTTTAAAACTACATTTTACGGCCTATTTTATGACGTAATTTTCTGTTCAGTCACAGATTAATTATTGCAAATTCAGTAAAAGCTTCGCATGATTAGCAAAATTTATCAGGATCTTATCGCGATTTATGAAGTCTGAGCGTGGCATAGGCATAATTGCATTACTGTTTTGCATTATCGTTATTGGTGGGTTTATTGCATTTAGTATCTACTTGATTCGTCTAGATAATATTGTCAGAGACAAATTCGAGGGACAACGATGGGATATTCCAGCCAAGGTATTTGCACGCCCATTAGAAGTGTATAGCAATGCACCTGTGAGTCAGACTGACTTTACGCAAGAACTAAAACTGCTGGGTTATAAAAATACGGATAATTACGCCAAAACAGGCAGTTATGTCACAGATGGCAATACCTTATTTGTGCATACCCGTGGTTTTGACTTTGGCGATAGTGTCGAACCTGAACAAGTACTAAAAGTAAGTTTTGCCAATAACCAAATTAGCGAAGTGAGTGCCACCAAACCGTCTAATACAGGTATTGCACGCTTAGAACCTATGCTGATTGGCGGGATTTATCCGCAGCACAATGAAGACCGTGTCCTGATTAAACTCAATAAAGTACCAAAACCTTTAATTGAAGCGTTAATTGCCACTGAAGATCGTAATTTTTATCAACACCACGGGGTTTCAATTCGTGGTACTGCACGTGCCATTGTCAGCAACGTCACTGGCGGAAAGCGTCAGGGTGGTTCTACACTCACCCAACAGTTGGTGAAAAACTTTTATTTAAGCCCAGAACGTACTTTAAAACGTAAAGCCAATGAAGCACTTATGGCTATGCTTATTGAGCTGCATTACAACAAAGATGAAATTTTAGAAGCCTATTTAAATGAAGTAAATTTAGGCCAAAATGGTAACTATTCAATCAATGGTTATGGCTTGGCTTCGCAATTCTATTTTGGGATGCCATTACGTGAACTGAATATTTCACAACAAGCTTTTTTGGTCGGTTTGGTACAAGGCCCTTCTTTATATAATCCGTGGCGTAACCCAGAAGCTGCAAAAAAACGCCGTGACATTGTTTTAAATAATATGTTGGTGATGGGTTATTTAAACCAAGAACAATATGAAAAAGAAACTGCACGTCCATTAAATGTCATTGCAAAACCAACCTTAGGCCCTGCCCGCTTCCCAGACTTTTTGGATATTGTGCGTCGTCAATTGCGTACCGAATACCAAGAAGGTGACTTGACCAATCAAGGTTTGCGGATTTTTACCACGCTTGATCCAATTGCCCAAACCAATGTGCAAAGTGCGTTTAAAGCTTCGGTTGAGCGTTTAAGCAAAATCAATCCAAAACGATTAAAAGACCTACAAGGTGCGGTGCTGATTTCTCATCCTGAAAATGGTGAATTGGTGGCAGCTGTGGGTTCAACTCAAGATTTCACAGGCTTTAACCGTGCATTAGATGCCAAACGTCAGGTTGGTTCATTACTCAAACCTGTGATTTATTTGAGTGCTATTGAGTCCGGGCGTTATAACTGGGCCAGCCCTGTAGAAGACAGCCACATCAGTATCCCAATTGATGGTAAGTCTTGGACACCACGTAATTACAGTGGCAGTGATCATGGTATTGTGTCTATGTCTCAAGCGCTCTCTCAGTCTTATAACCTGTCTGCAGTGCGCTTGGGTCAAGAGTTTGGACTCTCTACTTTCCGCAATCACCTGATCAAATTTGGTGTACCGAGTGATGCAGTTCCACAATACCCATCTATTTTCTTGGGTGCGGTAGATTTATCACCTATGCAAGTCATGGATATATACGGCAACTTTGCCACAGGTGGCTTCAAATATCCGACCAAAGCCATTCGTTCAGTGGTCGATGCCAATGGGCGTTTATTAGATCGTTACGGCTTAACCGTACAACAAACCATTGACCCATCGGCAGCCTATATTTTGAATTATGGCTTACAGCAAGTCATGAGCTCAGGTACTGGTCGCTCGGCATATAACAGCTTATCCACCGATTTAAAATTGGCAGGCAAATCAGGCACCACCAATGATACCCGTGACTCATGGTTTGCAGGTTATTCTGGCAACTATTTAGCGGTGGTTTGGTTAGGTTTAGATGACAACAAAGTCACTGGATTAACAGGTTCATCGGGTGCACTGCCAGTGTGGGCCAATGTGATGCAGCAATTGCGTCAAAAGCCAGTTAATTTACGTCAAACCGAGCAAATTCAATGGCACTGGATTGACCGCAGTTCTGGGCATCTATCTGCACAAGGCTGTGAAGGTGCAATGTATATTCCTGTGAATCGTAACAATGTACCACGACAGGCAACAGCATGTGGTATGCCACATTATCAGGTCGAGCCTATTTACCAACCCGATACCGAAACTCACCAAGCTACACCTGAAACGGACGACAGTATCGAGAATTATATCCGTGAAACTGAATCTGAATTTGATGACAATGCTGAAGGACGTGTCATCTCTAGCGGTAGTTATATCAATTAACACTTGAGGATATAGGTCATTGGGTCTTATGAAATTACATTTTACAGGTAAAACTTTTTTCAGCGCACTGTTGCTCGGTTCACTGAGTTTAATTGTGGGCTGTCAAAGTCTGCCTGAATCAACTCCTGCTCAGCCAACACCAGAAAAACCTAAAACGGTGACGACACCCGAGGGTGTGGTCATTCGACCTTATGAACGTGAAGAAATTAAACGTCAATCTCTGCAAGTGGTGGTGCCACAACAGAAGGTACAACAAAAGTTAGAAGATGGTCGCAGTTTACCTGCTTTTAAAAAGTTAATGCAGCAAACCCAAACGGCGTATAAACAAGGGCAATTTAATCAGGCTGAAACTGCAGCCTTACAAGCACAGCGTCTTGCTCCACAAGCGGCTGAAACTTATTTATATTTGGCTTTAATCGCCAATCAAAAAAACCAACCCGCCAATGCCGAAGCGTTGGCACGTCGCGGTTTGACTTATGCACAAAGTGATGCCATGAAGCGCCAATTGTGGCTGGTGATTCAAAAAGCTGCACAAAAACAAAATAATGCGAAAAGCCTAGCGCAAGCCCAACAGGCTTTAAAGAATTTGTAATGACAAGTGCATGAGCAAAATTTAGAAAATCGCTGAGTTAGACCACATCAGCGATTTTTTTGTTTGGGAATCAAAAGATCAAATAAAACGCACGCCCGCAATACCATAGGCATGGTGTTGCTCTGCCACGGCGAGATCATCCTGCGTTAAGCCCCCCAAAGCAAACACGGGAATATCGACAAGTTCGGTAATCTGTTGGAATTTTTCCCACCCTAAAGCAGTTGCATCTGTATGGGTAGCCGTTGGTAGAACGGGGCTAAGTAAAATTGCTTCACAGCCAATCTGCTGTGCATGCTGTGCCGAAACAATATCATGGCACGCTGCAATATAGCGCAGACCAACTTTTAAATCGCCTTTTTGTAATTGCATCAGTTGAGATTGTTTAAGATGAATCGCAGCGACTGCTTGCTGCTGCATCGGATTAAGCTGCTTCCATAATTCCAAATTAATAATCACCTGCCCCAATTGTTCAACGCAGTATTGGATCAACTCCATTTTCTGCTCAGCTGTTGGCTCGACTCGCCAATACAGTAATTTTTCTTTTGGTAAGCTGCTTAAAAGGCTTAAATCTTCACTAATTTTAATAGCTTTTGGCCAAACTAGCCGCTGTAGAATTGCACGGTTGGCTTGAGGGAAATTCAAATCTAATAACTGTGAGCGGCTAAACCAAGCCCAAGGCACTTGAATATCCTTTAATAAAGCAGTGGGTACTGCAGCATGAAAGATGTGTAAATTGACAATCACATCGTCATATTCATGGCAAATCACATCAAAGTCATGCCAATGCTGAAGTCCAATGCCTACTTCTTCAAATACCTCACGACGGCAAGCCGCTACAGGGCTTTCACCTGCTTCCACTTTACCACCTGGAAATTCATGCTTATTGCCTTGATGCTGTTTGGCTTCCCGCCATCCAACCAAAACTTTATTTTGGTGAAAAAGTAAGGCTATTGCCACATGAATAGTTGGCTTGAACATGAATCTCATTCCTTCTGTAATGCAGCATATTTCGGTAGGCATTACCGATTTTATAAATTCTACAATAATTCGTTGACAGGTTTACATGATAATGATTATCATTTAAAACAATTCTTACACACCACGGAGTATAACAATGAATGCCCCATTTCGCTTTTTTTCAGGTCATTCCGACACTCAGCATGCCTTACCTATGTTACATTCAAATAACTTATTTGCGCTAGGACGTGAAATTCGTATTCTGCATGCGGGCGAAGAGTATCGTTTGCGTTTAACCCGCAACAATCGCCTTATTCTCACAAAATAACAAAAATAACTAATACAACAATAAACGTGGGAACAGCAGTATGAATCAGCGCATACTGCTTTTTTGCGCTGAAGGATTTATTTTTTAGATCAATTTTAAAAACTAACGAGGCCTTTTAATTATTTTTAGGCAGTACAATTCGCACTTGCAAACCACCTTGTTCGGCTCGTGCAAACTCAATTTTACCTGCATGTAATTCTATAATTTTTTTACAAATGGAAAGCCCCAAACCAGAACCTTGAGTTTTACTGCCCAAAGCCCGATAAAAGCGCTCCCCCAAACGTGCCAAGACTTCATTGGTTACGGTTTGCCCATTATCGGCTATGCAAATTTCCTGCGTAAATTCATGGGTTTTGGTCTTTATCCAAATCGTCCCTTGTGGCGCAGCATAGCGCACTGCATTATCAACCAAGTTACGTAAGCAGCTAAATAATAATTCTGCATTGCCCAGTACCTGTATGGGCTGTATATCCAACTGAACATGCATATTTTTTTCCTGAATGAACGGCGCCAGGCTTTGTAGAACCTCATCCATGAGGGTTTGGACAGATACCGCACTTTTGTTTAAGGACTGTTCATCTGTCGGGTCTAAACGTGCCAGTAACAGCAAATTTTCCAACACTTGTGTACCACGGCTAACATCACGCTGAATTTGCTCTAGATCTAGTGCAAGCTCAGGTTGCTGTTGATATTTACGCTTCAATACCTGTAAACGCATTTGAATGGCAGATAAGGGGGAACGTAATTCATGCGACGCATCTGCCGTAAAACGCTGTTCTGCAATTAAAGATTGTTCCACACGTGATAGTAATTTATTCAGTTGCTGCACCATCGGTTGCAGTTCTTTCAATTCGGGTTGGCTAGGCACAATGGCACTTAAATCGTGCTGATTTTTAGCTGCAATTTGTTGAGATAATTGCTGAATCCGCTTAAATTGGCGACCAATCATAAAATGTACAATTGCCCATTGCAGTAACCATAACACCAATAAAATGGCGGCATAACCCAAACTAGTAGCAGCAATTTCCTTGAAGCGATACTTTAGCGGCTGCGTAACAATTACCTGTAAGCCATCTTCTTGCGCAATATAGCTTCGCCAAATTTGAGCATCATGCCAATGAAATGAAAAACTATCTGTCGAAGTTTGAACTAGCTGAGGCAAGTTAAGCTGAGAAAGGTCATCTTCATCTTCTGATGTCGTCAGAATCAGATCATCCAAAGTTAATTGATAGCCAATATGAAATTGTTCGCTTAATTCATCAACTTGATTACCTGCATGATCACGCAAGTCTGCCCGCAGCAGCATATCGGCAATTTCATCCATAATTTCATCATGCACTTGCATGGTCTGATAACTTGCAACTGCCAACAGTAAAATTAAGGCAAGGCTTCCCGCCAAGACTGAACTCAGTACTGAACTTTTGACCAGTTTTGACTGTAAAGAAACCGTATGTTGTGACATGCTTAATCAGCTTTAGGTTGTATCTTGCTGCATACGATAGCCTAAACCACGTATGGTTTTAATACGAGTACTGCCAATTTTTTTACGTAACTGATAAATAAAAACCTCAATCGCATTACTTTCAATTTCATCGCCCCATGCATATAAAGATTCTTCTAACTGCTCGCGAGTCACTACATGCTGCGGGTTTTGCATCAGTTTATGTAAAATCTGAAACTCTTTGGCAGTTAAATTCACTGGCTGATCATCTACTTTCACCTGTTTGCTTTGTGTGTCTAGAACCAAATTAGCAAAAACCAAATCATGGCTTGGATGGCTTTGTGCATTGCGTAACTGACTGCGCACCCGAGCCGATAACTCTTCTAAACTGAATGGCTTGACCAAATAATCATTGGCACCCAAATCAAGTCCTTGCACCCGATCTTGAATGCTATCTCGTGCGGTGATGAAAATGACTGGAGTATCTTGTTGCTGTTGTCTTAAGGCTTGCAGAATTTCATCGCCACTGTGTTTAGGCAAACCACGATCTAGCAACACACAATCATATTGATGCTGCTGAATGGCTAAAATAGCATGATCACCACGCTCGACCCAATCGACGTTATAGCCATCCATTTCTAACCAAGTTTTAATACTTTCTGCTTGAGATACATCATCTTCAGCCAAGAGTAATCGCATGCCATCCTGTTCCTTAAAATGTATCAAACATAGTCAAGGACTAATTCGCACTCTGTTAATGTCTTGTTGCCAAGCGTGTAACTAGAGCCTGAGTCGGTCA